>NZ_JAUBRI010000034.1:0-73750 GCF_036701795.1 Microcoleus sp. N9_A1 | reverse complement strand
TGGTATTGGCTCAAACGGGATGATGGCAGTCTCGAAAAACGCTTTGTAATTTCGACAAAACCTTTATCTGCTGTTTACATTACTCGACTCTGTAGAAGACGTTGGCAGATTGAAGGATTCTTTAAGACAGTGAAACATCGGTTTGGTTTGCATCGGTTTGGACAAAGCACTTTATTGGGAGTTTATCGGTGGCTAGTATTATCTTTTATTGCCTACTTTCTCGCCTTCTGGGCATATTTAGCATCGGGAAAAACTACCTTGCCAGATTGGGGAGAGGCGGCGCTACTGGCGAGAGAAACTTTGTTGGCATCTCTAGTAGTTTTGGGGCTGTTAATTAATATCGATCGCACCCAGAGTTTAGCTCGTCAGCAGGGTTTTGACATCACTGTTAGTGGTTGGCAGTATGGCTAATTGAGAATGGTGCAAGATCTCAGTTAAAACCGACTCAAGAAAACTATTTTGAAGAACAGGCATCCTGCCTGTTCCACACAAAAATTTAATTTTCTGGTTGTGGGGTGTAGGGGTTGGGCGTCCCGCCCGCCCAAAAATACAATTTAGATACAAAACACCTTATTAATGAGTAATTCAACCAAACAAAACAAAATTTTAGCATTCTATCTTGGTCAGCAGCCTGATTCACAAGGTCGGGCGATCGAGGATATTTGGTCGTGGGATTACCAGAAGCTGGAATCCGTGCACAATTACATTCAATGGCTGTTTCCGCTGAGAGAAAAGAGCCGCTTTAATTCCAGTGCTCCGACTTTAAATGATGAGGTTATTCAAGCTTTTAGAACGAGTGAAGAGTTGAAAAATCGCTTACTCCATTCGTTAAATGTCATGCTGGCGTTTTACGGGTTGGAATGCCGCGAAGGGGAAAACGCAGAAATTGTAATTGCCAAATCAGACGAATATTTGTCAAGAAAAAGAGAGTGGCTTGAACAATTTAATCACAACTACCTGCGGCTGACTAGGATTCTCACAAGTTTGACCGAGTTGGGATTGAAAAATTACGCTTTAGCTCTTTTCAGGTGTTTGGATGAGATATATAATGAAAATCAAAAAAGTATTGGTTTAAAAACTTATACATATTGGAAAAATGCTGTTAGTTAAATCGATCGAAGCCAATCAGCGCGACAGTAACCGAACGCTACGAACACAATAAATAATGGATAAAGCAATTACAGAAAATCACGCTCAGTCGGGCAGAGAAATTTATCAAAGGATTTCCAACAACATTCAAAAAGTGGTGAAAGGGCAATCAGCAGCAATCAGGAAATTGCTGTCAGCCTTTGTGAGTGGCGGGCACGTCCTCCTAGAAGATTATCCCGGTACAGGTAAAACTACCCTAGCTAAAGCCCTAGCCTTATCCGTCGATGTCACCTTTAAACGCATTCAATTTACACCTGACCTTTTGCCATCCGATATCTTGGGCATATCCATGCTCGACCCCAATCAACGCACCTTCCATTTCCACGAAGGCCCAATTTTTGCTAATATTATATTGGCGGACGAAATCAATCGGTCATCACCGCGAACCCAATCCGCCCTCCTAGAAGCAATGGCAGAATCTCAAGTCAGCATAGACGGAAATTTGCGAAAACTTAAAGACCCATTTTTTGTCATTGCTACTCAAAATCCAGTAGAATCTCGTGGCACTTATCCACTTCCTGAAGCCCAAATGGATCGCTTTGCAGTTCAATTTAGTCTAGGATACATCTCGCCCGAAGACGAAGTTAACCTGCTCGGAGATCAAATTCATCAACATCCTATTGATACACTTCAAACCTGCGTTAATTTAGAGGATATAATTAGCTTAAAACAGCAGGTAAAGCAAGTTAGAATTAGTGAAGAATTGAAACGTTATCTCGTAGATATCGTCAATGCAACTCGCTCAGCCGAAGGCGTACAACTAGGGGCGAGTCCCAGAGCTTCCATAGCTTTAATGAAAGTTGCTCAAGCATTAGCTTTGTTCGATGGCTATGAGTTTGTTACGCCAGAACATATTCAAGAACAGGCGGTATCAGTCATCGCTCATCGCCTAGTAATGGAACCTCAAGCGCGTTTTTCTGGTAGAATGGCCCCAGGTGTTGTTGAAGAAATTATCAAATCTATTCCTGTACCAGCCTAAAAAATGAAACGTTTTTTCTACGCTGTTTTTCGCTTCTGTGCGCGTGTAAATCGCTCGCGAAAGAAGCGATTGACTAACAATGGTTTAGCAGTGCTTAGTTGCACGCTTTTAGCGGGGGTTTTAGGATTAGATACTAATCAAACCCTGACCTATCAAATCTTTACTTTCCTGTTGTCAATTATAGGAATAGCCATAATTTTCAGTAGATTTTTTCGCTTCCGCTTCAATGCAGTACGGTTCTTGCCAAAGTTTGCAACTGTTGGAGTCACTTTAAAATACCGTATTCTCATTGATAACAAAACTAGCCAGAGTCAAAATAACCTGAAATTGGGGGAAAATTTTGCCGACACATACCCAAGTTTTCAAGAATTTATAGAAACACCTGAACCCGGTGAAGAACAGCGCACTTCATTGGATAAATACTTCGGCTATTATCGTTGGCTGTGGCTGATTTATAGAAAACAATGCGCCACAGCTAAAGCCATAGAATTGCCTCCTCTTCCACCCAATAGCAAAACAGAAGTGGTATGTGAAATTACGCCGTCCTACAGAGGTGTTATCCGCTTGATTGGTCTAACAGTTACTAGGTCAGATCCTTTTGGGATTTGGAATGCTTGTAAAACAATTTCCTTGCCCCAATCTATGTTAATTTTACCCAAACTATATCCTTTACCACCAATTCAGCTTCCTGGCTCAAGAAGATATCAATCAGGTGGCGTAACATTAGCTTCATCCGTTGGAGATTCCGAGGAGTTTAGGTCTCTGCGGGATTATCGACCGGGAGATTCGCTACGCCAAATTCACTGGAAAAGTTGGGCAAAAGCAGGTAAGCCAATTGTCAAAGAAGAACAGGATGAATTTTTTGTGAGGCACGCCCTAATTTTGGATACATTTCAAAGTGTAAAATATAGTGAAATTTTAGAAGAGGCAATTTCTATTGCTGCTTCATTATGCTATGAAGTTCAGACTCAAGAATCCTTATTGGATTTGATGTTCGTCGTTCAAAAAGCTTATTGTTTTACCTTTGGTAGAGGGCTGAACTCTACTGATAAAATGCTAGAAATTCTCGCCTCTGTTGGTGCCTGTCAGGATAAAGATTTTGACTCGCTCATCTCAGTTTTGATGGAAAAAATCTCTCTGCTAAGCGGTTGTATTTGTATATTTTTGTGTTGGGACGAACCTAGAAAAAGATTAGTAAATTATCTGAGAAGTCGCGGTATCCATACCTTAGTTTTAATTTTAACACAGCGAGACGCTCAATTAGATAGCTTAAATTTAGAGTTGATTAAAGATGACTTAACAAGCTGCCATATTTTAAAGCTAGGTCAAATACAAGAGGAGTTAATGAAATTATGAAAATGCCAGTGTTTCTTTTGGGTGTTAGTGTAATTTTTTGGGGCTGGCAGACGGGACTATGGTTTTTTGCATTGCCAATTGCTCTGATTTTAGAGGCAGCTAACTGGTTGCCTTATCGGTGGGATTTTTCAGCTAGTGATTTTAGGCGCATTGCTAATTTATGCCTGATTTTTTTGTGCTGTTTGCTGGTTTATCTCCTGGTTCTCAACCGGTCTATTTACTTGATATATAATTTGTTGCAGTGGCTTCCTGGTGTATTTTTTCCACTGGTAGCTGCTCAGGTATATTCTGTCAAGGAAAGTCTGGATATACGCCTAATGTTTTTGTGGCTAAACAAAGCCACAAAAACAGCACCACTTAACCCCTTGATGGTGAATCTAAATTATCCATATTTTATCTGTTGTCTGCTATCCGCTAGTGCGGCGAATAGTAGAGAAATCTCTTTTTATGCTGGGATATTTGCTTTAACCGCTATTGCTTTGTGGTCTGTGAGACCGAAAAATGTTTCATTTATTCTCTGGCTTGGTCTGATGTTAATTGCTGGCAGTATAGGATTTATAGGACAGATGGGGCTGCACCAACTTCACCTAGCAGTAGAACAGCAAGCAATCTCATGGCTTAGTAATGGGAATTCTCAAGAAACAGATTTTTTGAAAAAACAAACGAACATCGGCTCAGTGGGATTATTAAAACAGTCAAATGAAATTATTTTTAGAGTTGCTCCGGAAGCTAAACAGACTCCTCCCCGACTGCTAAGAGAAGCCACTTATAATCACTATAACTCTTCACTTTGGCTCGCATTAAATCCTAAATTTGTTCCCGTACAACCCAACATTAATGGCACAACTTGGGATTTAGGCGACCAACTACCGAATCCATCAACGATTACTATTTCGGCTACACTCCAAGGCAACCAAGGTTTATTAAAGGTGCCCGATGGAACTTTTAAAATTGACGCATTGCCTGTCAGTGAGATGGAAAAGAATAAATATGGCACAATTAAAGTGGTGGGGAAAGTTGATATGCTGGCTTATCGAAGCTACTTTAATAATAATTTTTCTGTAGATAGCCCGCCTACAGAAGACGACCTGCAAATACCAAAATCAGAAATGGCGGCACTGAATAAAATCCTCAGTCAAATGGATACTCAAGGAAAGTCGCCACCAGAAATATTAGATAAAATAGAGTGGTTTTTCATGAAAAATTTCGTGTATTCACTGAAGCTTAGGGGCAAAGATAATGATGCTACGCCTCTATCAACATTTTTACTGCACACTCGCTCTGGACATTGTGAATATTTTGCTACTGCTGCGACACTTCTCCTGAGAAAACTCGGTATTCCAGCCCGTTATGCTGTTGGATATTCTGTTCACGAATTTAGTTCTTTGGAGAACCAATATATTGTAAGAAGTCGCCATGCTCATGCTTGGACTTTGGCTTATATCGCGGGAAAATGGCAAGCTTTTGATGCTACGCCTTCTGATTGGCAAAGCATGGAGGATGCTGCTGCTCCCCCAGGGGCATTTATCTCGGATTTATGGTCGCTATTGAGTTACAAAATTTTGCTGGGGCTGGGATATTTATCAGGTAGCAATGGATGGAAGTTTGGGGGAGTCATCCTGCTGGCATTAATATTTTTTGGGAGGTGTAATCCTAATTTTAAGAAAAGTGTACGCCTTTTATCTAAGAAACAAAGCTGGCTAAAAGCTATTTATAACAAAGATTCGTTGAGTCCGAAATCGGAATTTTATTTAATCGAACAGGCGTTAAATGAGTCTGGATTGATTCGCCCTCCTTCCGAGTCTTTAAAAAATTGGATCGAGAGGTTAAAAAAAGAAAAACCGGAATTATATTGTCTCGAAGAGTTAGGATTGTTGATTGAGATTCATTATTGCGATCGCTTCGATCCCGAAGGAATTCAAGACGCACAAAAAGCTGAATTTAAATTTGCCATTCAATCCTGGATAGAGCAATATCGCAGGCAGGCGATCGCCTCAAACTCTCAGGTTAATAAAAGCGGTAAGTCTACTATAGCTTTTCTCAGGTAGATGATGTACAGATTTAGATTTTAAATTGGGGGATTGAGGACTTTTTAATTGATTCGTAAATTCCCCAATTATTCAATCTAAACTTGTACCTCCCTTAATTGAGAACCGCTATACATAGCTTTTCTAAATCACTTGTAAAAGTAACGCTTCTGGGGCGAGTCAGAGCGTCCATTTTCTCAACCAAGGCTGGGACTCGGGATCTGAGTTCCCAGGCTTTACACCTCGGAACCCGTTAATGACAGGAAAAATCAGGACACGGCAGTGCCGTTTCCCTACCTGACGCCTCGTCGAAAAAAAATTTTAAATCCTTTGAACCTTTTTTGCGATCGCCCTGTCTAAACACTTCAGATAACGAACTGGTGGGGGAGACTTCACAGGTGTTAGCTGTGTCAGCCAATGTTTTAACCGATGACTGTTCCGACTCCGACTTAGTTGCTGAGTGTTTAAAGGGCGATCGCACTTGCTTTCGCTACCTTTACCAACGCTACCAACACAAAGTCAGGTCAACCCTTTACCAACTCTGCGGCCCGTCGCTTCTTGACGATTTAGCACAAGAAGTATTCCTGCGAGTCTGGAAAGGATTGCCCAAACTCAAGCACCAGGAAAACTTTTCTACTTGGCTTTATCGAATCACTTGGAATGTGGCTTCCGACCAAAGACAAGCATTTGCTAAACAGCATTCTTTTGACTCCCAACTCAAAAATCAAGAAGTAATGGATCGGGTTATTCTCAAAGATAACACATCGGACTTGATGAAATTGCACTATCAAGATTTAGTGCAGCGGGGATTGGAGCAATTGAGCTTTGAACACCGCAGCGTTTTGGTGCTGCATGACCTAGAAGACATCCCGCAAAAAGAAGTGGCTCAAATTTTGGGACTGCCAGCAGGAACTGTCAAATCTCGCGTCTTTTATGCCAGAAATGCTGTGCGACAATTTTTGCAAAAAGAAGGTGTCAGCGAGCTATGAATAACCCAAGCAGCGACCAAGAGTTAGTTAATTTTTTGAAGCAACATCGCCCTAATATTCCTGAATCTGCACCAGACTTAGAGCAAAAAATTCTAGCAGCAATCGAAAGTAATCAGGCAAGTGTTTTCCATGAAAGCCACCGCAAAAAAACGCGATTAAGTGCCTCAGCTAAGTCTGATGACAGGTTAAAAATATCCTCTGTTTCTAAGTGGGCTTTATCCTCTGCGATTGCTGCTAGCCTGCTAGTTTTTTGGTCGGGCTACCGTCCGTTTCAGACTGCACAATTGCCAGATGAGGAAACAGCTAAGTTAGAAGCATTTTTAGTTACTAACTGGGAGGGTGTCCTCCATGATTCTCCCCAAGAAAGTATGACCGAGCGCTCACAAACAGACTGGTTGACTGTCAGCCCTGGTGCTGACAGTCAACCGCCAACAAATAAGTAATATCAAAGAGGCAATTTTCATGTCAATTCGTCGTATTTCTGCCCTAGCCGTTTTAATGCTGACTCTCGGTAGCACAGCCGCAGCAATAGCAGTTCCTAATCCCCTAGAACCGGAAACATTTGCACAAAATCAGCGACCAAATCGACCTGCTGGCAAGGAAGGCGGAATGTTCGAGAAACTTAATTTAAGCGCAGACCAAAAGCAGCAAATGCAGGCAGTTCGCGATCGCTACAAAGACCAAGTTTCCCAGCGGATGCAAGCAGTTCGCCAAGCCAGACAAGAATTGGAAACGATGATGTCTAGTGCGACAGCAAATGCCAGCCAAATGCGCGAAAAACACCGTCAAATAATCGGATTGAGGCAGCAGTTGGAAGAGGTTCAATTTGAAAGTACACTTGCAATGCGAGAAGTGCTCACTGCCGAACAGCGCAGCCAATTAGCTCAACTGATGCAGCAGCGCCGACAAGCTGCTAAAAACAGGATGCAAAACGGTCAAAAACAGCAGTAATTGACGAGTAGTTTTGAGTGAATCGCAGAGTGCGTAAGCACTCTGCGATTTATTAGTTAAAGCTCCCAGATTGGGAGCTTTAACTTTTGCAGCTAAGGTAGAAATTGGAGTTTTGAGGCAGGAGGCAGAAGGAAAGAGGAAGAAGAAAGGAGTCATAAGAAGTGTTTTTACAAATATGAGATGCTCTCCCCAGATTCATGGAGTAAATCTAAAATCTAAAATCTAAAATCTAAAACCTAAAATCGAATGACCCCTCTAGCTGGGGCGCAAACGTTAGCTTTCATGCTGGTTGCGTCGCCTAATGTAAAGGTGTGGGTTGAGATTTTCCCCTCCAGCATGATATCATCAGGCTGCTATATTTGGTTTGTTAATTTAGATTGGCTTTTAATATAGAATTTACTAAATGAACTGCCGAGAAGGCAGAAACTACAGAAGTGACAGAAAGAGCCTATTAGAAATTTATTGATATGAGTACAATTTTTTATTAAACCGGAGCTATTGAAATGAGATTGTTAAAACCCTGGCGTGTAGTTTTATTAAGTCTAGTTTTTGGGATGGCTGTAATTTTATCAAATTGCGGCACTCCTGCAAATATTAGCAATAATTCTCCAACTCCGACAACTCCTGCTGCGGTTCCGGCTGGGGCTTTAGTGTACGGTGCGGGCGGGCCGCCTGTCAATCTGGAACCGGGAAATATTACTGATGGCAATTCAGTGATTGCGATCAACCAAATTTACAATCGCTTGACTGATTTTAAACCGGGTACTGTGGAACTCGCACCGAGTCTCGCTACTGAATGGTCGAGTTCGACGGATGGCAAAACTTGGACTTTTAAGTTGCGTTCCGGGGTCAAGTTTCACGACGGGACGGATTTTGACGCGGAAGCTGTTAAGTTTAATGTCGATCGCTGGTGGGATGCGAAAAATCCTAACGGTTATCGAGAATCTGGCAAAAATTATCAAATTTGGAAAGACTTTTTTGCGGGATTTAAGGGCGATAAAGATTCCCTGGTAAAGGATGTGACCGTTGTTGATAAATCTACGATTAGGTTTGTTTTAAATCGACCTTTTGCGGCCTTTCCTTCGGCGATTGGGTCGGGTTATTTCGGGATCGCGAGTCCGGCGGCGGTGAAAAAAGCGGGTGCTAAATACGGCACTCCGGGGTCACGGGCGGTGGGTACGGGGCCTTTTGTGTTTCAGGAATGGCGATCGGGCGATCGCATTATCTTAGAAAAAAATCCAAATTATTGGAAAACTGGAACGCCGAAAGTTAATCAATTGGTAATTCGTTTTGTTGACGATCCGGCGGCTAGACTGGCTCAATTGAGAGCAGGACAACTTGATTTTACTGTGGATTTAACGCCGGATCAATTGAAAGAAATTCAAGCGGATGCTAATTTAGAAACTGTTTTGCGTCCTTCTTTTAATGTGGGTTATTTAGCGTTAAATCCGAGTTACGCGCCTTTGTCGAAACCGGAGGTGCGGCGGGCGATCGCCCAAGCAATCAACAAGCAAGCCATAGTCAAAGCTTTCTGGGGAGAACTTGGTAAATATGACTCGCAATTTGTTCCGCCTGCGGTGAATTTGGCGCAGTCTGACAAAGTTAAAGATTACGAATTTAACCCGCAGCAAGCTAAATCAATCCTGGCGAAAGCCGGTTATCCGAACGGTTTTGATTTGGATTTGTGGTATATGCCGGTCAGCCGTCCCTATTTTCCCACGCCGAAGCCGATTGCTGAGGCTTTGGCGGCGGATTTGAGCGCGATCGGGATTCGGGTAAAATTGCTGACAAAGGATTGGTCTGCTTATTTAGCCGATCGACTCAAACCTCCCGGATTTCAGGCTTTTATGATGGGTTGGACGGGAGATTATGGCGATCCAGACAATTTTTATTATCCTCACTTCGGGCCGGGTTCCACGGCGGATTTGGGAAATTGGAAAAATCCGAAAGTTCTGGAACTTTTGGATCGGGGGAGGGCGAGTGGGGATAAAGCAGCTAGGGCGAAAATTTATGCGGAAGTTAGCGAGATTTTGCATGGGGAAGCTGTGCGTTTGCCGATCGTACATTCGCAGCCGCTTTTAGGGAAACGCAAGAATATTCAAGGTTGGATTCCGAGTCCTTTGGGGTCTGAGTCTTTTGAGGAAGTGAGCAAAAATTGAGAGTTTAGATCGAGACACCTCTCCTCGGTTATCATACTTTCCATGAATTTACCTTAACAAACTGTATGGAGAGCAATCAGCAACCTGCAAATCATCACCCACAAATTATTTTGATTACCGGGAACATGGCTGCCGGAAAATCAAGTGTGGCCCAATCACTTGCCGAACGGTTGCCCAAAAGTGTCCACCTTCGCGGCGATATCTTTCGTCGCATGATTGTGAACGGACAGGCGGAAATGGCGTTAAATTTGTCAGCAGAGGCATATCAGCAGCTTCAACTGCGGTATCACCTGGCAGCAACGGCAGCGCGACACTATCTCCAGGCTGGTTTTACGGTCGTTTATCAAGATATAATCATTGGTCCGGCACTGGCTGAGGTACTTGCCACTTTCGACGATGTGCCGTTGTCCGCGATCGTTCTGTGTCCGAAGGCAGAAGTTGTAGCTGCACGAGATGCAGCAAGAACGAAAACCGGATATGCCAACGAAACAATGGTTTATGCCTTCGATCGCATTCTCCGTAACGAAACTCCTCGCCTTGGCTACTGGCTGGATTCAACCAATCTAACGGTAGAAGAAACGGTCGATCGGATTTTGGCAAATTTGCAAGGTGAATGAGATCGACTGATGTTTCAATATATTGCTAAACGTTTGCTGGGACTGTTGCCAGTCCTTTTCGGAATCACTCTGCTAGTATTTACTTTTTTGCATTTGATACCGGGAGACCCAGCTACAGTGCTTTTGGGAGAACGGGGAACTCCCGAACAAGTCGAAGTTTTGAGAGCAAGGTTGGGTCTGAATCAGCCTTTGCCTTTGCAATATTTGGCTTTTTTATGGAGTTTGCTCCGCTTTGATTTGGGAAATAGCATTATTAGCGGTATTCCGATAATTGATGAAATTACAAGTCGCTGGCCTGCTACTTTTGAACTGTCTGTGGTGGCGATGTTGGTGGCACTTTTTATCGGAATTCCTGCGGGGATTTTGGCTGCTGTTCGGAAAAATAGCTGGCTGGACAATCTCGCGATGAGCGGTTCGTTAATTGGCGTATCTTTGCCGGTGTATTGGTTGGGATTGATGTTGATTTATTTGTTTGCTGTTTATCTGAAATGGCTGCCTCCCAGCGGGCGGATTAGTGTAGATTTGGGGTTTGGTTTTAAGTCGATTACTGGTGTTTATGTTTTGGATGCGTTGCTGAGGTGGGATTTGGCGGCTTTGCGGGATGCGATCGCCCATTTAATCCTTCCAGCTTTGACTTTAGGAACAATCCCGCTAGCTATTATAGCTCGAATCACCCGTGCTGCGATGCTGGAAGTGATGCAGCAAGATTACATCCGCACGGCGCGGGCTAAGGGTTTGCCGGAATTTTGGGTGATTTTGAGACACGCTTTGAAAAATGCGTTTTTGCCGATCGTCACAACTATTGGTTTGCAGTTTGGGACGCTTTTAAGCGGCGCGATTCTGACAGAAACGATTTTCTCCTGGCCGGGAATTGGTTCTTGGATTTACAGCGGTATTCTGGCGCGGGATTACCCAATTGTTCAAGGTGGAGTAATTTTTGTATCTGTGACTTTTGTATTGATTAATCTGGCGGTTGATATTTCCTATGCTTTTTTTGATCCGAGAATTCAGTACCGTTAATTAAAAGGGGAGTTCAACAGAAAATGCTTGTTTAACATCCGGCTGTAGCAGGTAGTAAATGCTAGCGACGGCAAAACCCAGAGATAGAAAATTGACTGCTGCACCTGCGCTACCAAACATTTTGGCAATTTGCGTGACGACGGCGATGACATGGATAATTAATGTTCCAGTCCAAGCCCATTTTTTTAGTTGAAACAAACCCCAGGTTAAGATTAAGGAAATAATTCCTATAATTAGAGCGATAGCAGCAAAGATTGCAATGAAACCGCCGATGACCGTGCCAACTTTTGCGCCGCCGACAGCCGCACCAAGACCGCCAAAAATGCCTGCAAATAGTAAGATGAACAAGCCGTCAAGCAGACTGAATATGCCGCTAATTAGCTGCAAGATTGCCAGAACTGTAACGCTTTGAGGACGATTCATTGTTTTTATTTTCCATTTTTAACGGATTTGAAAAATATTTTAACCTGTTGTGGGCACAGGGCGGATATGTATTCAGAATTTACGCACCGCTACCCGTAACCAGGTTTCTGCGCGGACAAACCTGTTATTTCTCGCATAAACCGGGTTTATGAGAGTAAGCGCCTTAATATTGTGCCGTTACGAGCTTAGCACTGGCCGAACTTGCTGCGATCGCTAACACGAGTCCGCAATGACCTAGTGACGCTCGATTGCCCCCTGCCATATCCGCCATTGTTGCTGGTGAGAAGCGCGCTCCTAGATCCCAAAAACAATATTATCTGCTAAAATATATTTTAATTTGCCAGCAGCCAGGAGCGATTTTGTTTAGAACCACCTCTTTTGGCTGAAAAAACTTAACATTATTTAATAAATTGCAATAATTAGCTATAATTGTTTACAGGTGCTGGTTGGGGAACTTTTTTTAAATCACCCGATCGGATGAGTCTGAAAGACGATGCCAAGCATCAGAAAAAATTTTACTTTTAAGTTAATCCTGAGATTTAAATTAGGTGAGTCGGTATGATCGTTAGCCCCAAAAAAGAAACTGCTCAGGTCAAGGTGGAAGATAGTCAGATTGTAGACACCAAGGCCGCAGAGACTAAAATTGCAGATAATAAAACCGCCCAAAAGCCGTCTCCGAAGAAACCGGCGCGGAAGATGTCGCGGTGGGCGATCGGTTTGGCCGCAGCCGGGTTGCTAGCTGTACCGACTACCATATATATAGCAAAAAGTCGATCGCAACCGAAAGTAGATGCGATCGCCACAATGACAGTGCCGGTGGAAGCCCAAAACCTCACGGTGCGGATCACGTCTAGCGGCACGGTGCAGCCCGTACAGCGCGTGAATCTCAGCCCCAAAGGCTCCGGGCGCATCGCAGAATTATTTGTCGAACAGGGCGATAAAGTCGAAGCAGGACAAATCGTGGCGCGGATGGAAAGCCGCGACGTGGAAGCTCAACTGGCTCAAGCTAAAGCCCGCGAAGCCAGCGTGCGAGCCAAACTTGCCAAAATCGAAGCCGGGAATCGATCGGAAGACATCGCCAGCGCCCGCGCGCGCTTAGATCAAGCCGAAGCCTCTCTCGCTCAACTCCAAGCCGGTAGTCGCGTAGAAGAAGTTGCAGGAGCCAGAGCCCGCTTGCAGCAAACTCAAGCTAATTTGCAGCAACTGCGAGCCGGCAGTCGTGTAGAAGAAGTAAACCAAGGGCGAGCTCGTTTAGCCCAAGCTCAAGCTCGTTTAGCAGATGCTCAAACTGGCAGTGTTAAACAAGAAATTGCCCAAGCACAAACGCAAATTGAATCGAGCCAAGCCCAAGCAGAACTAACAGCTCAACGGGTGGAACGCAACCGTCCGTTAGTGCAAGAAGGTGCCCTTGCTCAAGATAAACTGGATGAATTAGTCAAAGAAAATCGCACTGCTCAAGCTAAATTAACAGAATCTCAAAAACGCCTGCAACAACTGCAAGAAAGTCGGAAGTCGCAAATCAAGCAACTGCAAGCTGCTGTGGATGTCGAACAGCAAGCATTCAAGCAGTTACAAAACGGTACGCGATCAGAAGGAATTGCTAAAGGTGAGGCAGAAGTTGCCGAAGCAAAAAGCAAATTAGCACAAGTTGAAAACGGCAATCGTCCCGAAGAAATTGCTAAAGCCGAAGCAGCAGTTGCTGAAGCAAAAAGCCAATTAGCAGCCCAAGAAAACGGCGCTCGCCCGGAAGAAATAACTGCCGCGAAAGCTGATTTAGCAGAAGCTCAGGCTCAAGTCCGCTTTCAAGAAGTGCAGTTAGAAGATACAAAAGTTCGCGCTCCTTTTGCGGGAATTATTACCCAAAGATACGCGATTCAAGGAGCTTTTGTAACTCCGGCAACTTCGGCATCGGAAGCGACTTCGGCAACTTCGACATCGATTGTCGCTTTGGCTAGAGATGTGGAAGTTTTGGCGAAAGTGCCGGAAGCAGATATCAGTCAAATTAAACCGGGTCAAATAGTTGAAATTGTAGCTGATGCTTATCCCGATAAAGTGTTTAAAGGCCGCGTTAAATTGATTGCGCCGGAAGCTGTTAAGGAACGAGATGTGACTTTGTTTCAAGTGCGCGTCGCCATTGACTCTGGTAAGGATTTCTTGCAGTCGGGAATGAATGTTGATTTGAGATTTGTCGGTCAAAAACTCAGTAATGCTTTGGTTGTCCCGACGGTGGCAATTGTGACGAATAAAGGTCAAACAGGTGTGCTAGTTCCCGATGAGAAGCAGCAGCCGAAGTTTCAGCCTGTGACTGTGGGTTCGACTATTGGTAACAAGATTCAGATTTTGGAAGGTGCTAAGGCGGGTGATCGAGTTTTTACTGAACTTCCTGCTGGTAAAAAGCTGGAGGATATTATCAAGAATCAGAAGTAGGGAATGGGGCATGGGGAATGGGGCATTGGGCATGGGGCATTGGTCATTGGTCATTAGTGTCATTAGTCTAGGATTTTCGCACAGGTTTTTTTTGAGAAACCGGGTTTTTTCGATAATACTTCGTTGCAAGCAGTAGATTAGACAAAAAACCCGGTTTCTTTGGTTTTGATGAGTAAGTCCTGCAATCTAAAATCTAAAATCCAAAATCTAAAATCGAATTATGGATATTATTGAAAGTGTCAAAATGGCCGTCACAACTTTGACAGCAAATAAATTACGCAGTAGCTTGACGATGTTAGGAATTATCATCGGTAATGCTTCTGTAATTTCGATGATCGGTATCGGTGAAGGTGCTCAGACGTTTATTGCGGGACAAGTTAACTCTCTGGGTTCAAATTTGCTGTTTATCATTCCCGGAAGTCCTGAAGCCCAAAGTCGCCCGGTGATTCCTCCTCAGACGTTGGTGTTGGAAGATGCAAATGCGATCGCCTCTCAAGTTGCTTCTGTCCAAGAAGTTGCACCAACTCTCAACGACAGTCAACTGGTTACTTACCGCAATAAAAACGTTTCCTCTTCCATTGTCGGAACTACTCCCGAATTTCTGACAGTCAGAAGCTTTGATGTTGCTAAAGGTCGATTTTTAAACAAATTAGATTTAGAAAGACAGGAAAATGTAGTTGCTTTAGGTTCAGAGGCTGCTGAACAATTGTTTGGCAATACGCAGCCGATTGGTCAATATATTCGGATCAAAAATTCTACTTTTCAAGTGATTGGAGTGATGCAGTCAAAGGGTTCGAGTTTTGGCGACAATCAAGATATGAATGTTTATTTGCCGCTGACAACGATGGCTAATCGGATTGTCGGGCGCTCGTCTCCCTACGGTACTAAGGTAACATTTATTTCTGTGTCTGTGAAAGATGAAAAGTTGATGCGGGCGGCGCAATTTCAAATTGAAAATTTGCTGCGATTGCGCCACAATATTACGAAAGAAGATGATTTTACTGTCCGAAATCAGAAGGATTTAATGAATACTTTGGGCAGTATAACTGGTGCTTTGACTCTGATGCTGGCTTTTGTGGCGGCGATTTCGTTGTTTGTGGGCGGCATTGGAATTATGAATATTATGCTGGTTTCTGTGACGGAACGTACTAAGGAAATTGGACTGCGAAAGGCGATCGGGGCTTCTCCCCAAGATATTCTCATTCAGTTTATGATCGAGGCTGTAATTTTGTCGGCTGCTGGTGGTGCGATCGGCACTGGTTTCGGTATCGGCGGTGTTTTTTTAGTGTCGGCTTTTACTCCTCTGCAAGCTAGTGTGTCTCCAGTGGCGATCGCACTTGCAGTCGGCGTTTCTGGCAGCATCGGCTTATTTTTCGGCATCGTACCAGCAAAACAAGCTGCTAAATTAGACCCGATTGTGGCATTGAGAAGCGCTTAGTCAGTTGACAGTTGACAGTTGACAGTTGTCAGTTTTCAGTTGACAGTTTTCATTGGAAGAAATTCCCAATTCCAAATTACCAATTCCCAATTCCCAATTTATGAATTTTATTGAAAGTGTTAAAATGGCTGGCCAAACACTGCTAGCAAACAAAACTCGTAGCAGTTTAACGATGATTGGGATGATTGTCGGAAACGCTTCGGTAATTGCGATGATTGGTATTGGACAGGGAGCACAAAAATTTGTCAGCGGACAAGTTCAAGCCCTGGGTACAAATGTATTGATCGTGAGGCCAGGAGTGCCAAATGCTAGGCGAAGTTCGATCGCAAGTGCGCCTCAAACATTGATAGTAGAAGATGGTAAGGCGATCGCATCTCAAGTCCCCTCCGTCCAAGGTGTCTCCGCAGAGCTCAACAGTTCTGAACTCGTTCGTTACGGTAACAAAAATGTTTCGTCTCTAATTTTTGGCACGCTTCCCGAATTTCTAGAAGTCAGAAGCTTTGAAATGGCTAAAGGGCGATTTTTGACGGAACTCGATGTTAAGCAAAACAATCAAGTTGTGGTTCTCGGTTCAGAATTGGCCGAGAAACTCTTTGACAATGCTAACCCCCTGGGCGAACAAGTGCGAGTCAAAAATGTCAGCATGAAAGTAATTGGAGTATTCGCGCCCAAAGGCACATCTTTTGGTACGAATTATGATAACTCGGCTGTTGTGCCGATCGCCACAATGGCAAACCGCATTGTCGGGCGGAAATCTCCCTACGGTTTAGCTGTCACTTCGCTGTTTATTTCTATTCAAGATGAGTCGAAAATGGATGCGGCTCAATTTCAGGTAGAAAACTTGCTGAGACTGCGGCACAAGATTAGCACAGAAGATGACTTTACGGTCAGAAATCAGAAAGATTTAATGGCGACAATGGACTCGATTTCCGGGGCCCTGACACTGATGTTAACTGCTGTTGCTAGTATTTCGCTGTTGGTGGGGGGAATTGGGATTATGAATATTATGCTGGTGTCCGTCAGCGAAAGGACGCAAGAAATTGGGCTCAGAAAGGCGATCGGGGCTTCCCAACAAGATATATTGTTTCAATTTATCGTCGAAGCTATAATTTTATCGGCTGCCGGAGGGATAGTAGGTACTTGCGTAGGTGTCGGCGGTATCTTGCTAGTAGGTAATTTTACGCCCTTGCAAGCTGGCATCTCTCCCGTGGCGATCGCCCTTGCTGTCAGCGTGTCCGGCACAGTAGGTCTGTTCTTCGGCGTTGTCCCGGCGCGTCAAGCCTCCAAACTCGACCCGATCGCAGCTTTAAGAAGTGCTTAGCTTAATCAATATATACTTACTCAGTTACACAATCCGCGCCTTTTATGCTGGTAAAAATTATCTTGCTCTAAATATTAAAAATTATTTTTATAAACAATTAATAACCTTGCAGTATCTAATGCAGTTTTAATGTATGTATTTTTACGCAGATTCAAAGCGCAAAACTTCATAAAAAGACCGTGAAATATTAAAGATTAAATAAAGCTTGGTTGTGGTGTTTCAATACTCCGGACAGTTTTTGAGGCCGAGGCTGAAACCCTCATTCTACCGTTAGCATTTGACCTCACTGAGAAGGCTGAAACCCGGATTCTGCCGTTAGTGATTGAAAACTGTCCGGACTATTGGGTGTTTACATCCCCACCAGAAAGTTTAATAATATTAAATCAGGGGTAAACACACCTAAACATCTACAGACGGTACGAACCTTTGCACTGTAATCAAAATATCCAATAAATAAACATGGCATCCCTGACCCCTAGTCCTGAATTTGACTATCTCGAAGGAACCACCCAACCAGACAGATTTAACGCCTGGGATGGCAACGACATAATTTATGCCAACAGCGGAGACGACTATCTCGAAGGCGATGTCGGCAAAGACAAAATCTGTGGCGACCAAGGCAACGATACGATTCTTGGCGGTGCAGACAATGACATCCTCTGGGGAGGCAAGGGCAGCGACCTAATTGGTGGCGACTCCGGCAACGATCTCATCTATGCGGGCGCCGGTAGCGATACCGTGAGCGGCGGCACAGGCGATGATGTATTTGCCATTGCTAAAGGCAGCGGTGGCCCAACTGTAGCCACGGCAGATTATATCACCGACTTCGGCAGCGGCAATGACAAAATTCGATTGGTAGACGGCCTGACATTTAACGACTTAAACATCCAGCAAGGCACAGGCGCCAACAGCAACAGCACCGTAATTCAAGACAAACTCACAGGCGAGTATTTAGCAGCATTGCCGGGAGTCAACAGCAACACAATCAACCGCGACCAATTCACAAATCAGCTATCGGCAAACCCTGTCATCGAGTGGAACGGAGTCATGCTGAATGCAGTGCGGACATCCAACACCGCGCCTCCCCTCGCATCCCGCAACATGGCAATGGTTCACGCAGCCATTTACGATGCTGTTAACTCCATCAGCAAAAAATACACCCCTTACCTCGTGGAAATAGACCCACCCGCAGGTACATCAGCAGAAGCAGCCACCGCCGCGGCCGCCCACCGCGTCTTAGTCAACCTCTACCCAGCACAAGCAGTCACATTTGACGAAGCATACGCATCGTCTCTAGCTAAAATTACCGATGGCAAAGCCAAACAAGACGGGATTGCCCTCGGACAGCAAGTTGCTGACCAAATTATCAGTTCGCGGAGTACAGACGGCATCACGAAAGTAGTGCAGTACACCCCCAAAACCGACCCCGGTAGTTGGGTGCCGACTCCCCCCGCGCTTGCCGCCGCGCTGGCGCCACAGTGGGCCGAAGTTACTCCCTTTGCGATGACTAGCGGTTCTCAGTTCCGCTCGGCGGGCCCGCCCGCCCTTGACAGCGCCAAGTACGCAGAGGAAGTTAACTACGTCAAAGAAATCGGCAAAATTGACAGCCTCACGCGCACCCCAGACCAAACAGTCATCGCCAAATTCTGGGCCAACGGCGCTGGGACGTTTACGCCTCCGGGCCACTGGAACCAAATCGCCGAAGAAACAGCGACTCTCACCGGCCAATCCTTAGAAGATAGCGCCCGCTTGTTCGCCCTGCTAAATTTTGCCCTCGCCGATGCAGCTATTAGCTGTTGGGATGCTAAGTACCAGTACAATTTGTGGCGGCCGATGACAGCTATCCGCCAAGCTGACACGGACAACAACCCCGACACGACAGCCGACCCCTTGTGGACTCCGCTGCTAACTACTCCGCCCTTCCCTGAGTACACGTCGGGCCACAGCACCTTTAGCGGTGCAGCAGATCCTGTTATGAGTTCTGTATTTGGTTCGGATTACGGCTTTGCCGATCGGGGAGACAAATCTGTCAACAGTTTGCGAACCTATGAAAACTTTAGTGAAGCGGCCGACGAATCGGGCATGAGCCGCATTTACGGAGGCATTCATTTCATGAGTGCTAACGTAAATGGTTTGAGTGCGGGTAGAAATGTGGGGAACTATGTTGTCCAGAATTTATTAGTCTAAGAAAGTAGGACTCGGAGATACAGCAGATTCCACATTTATGAAGCCGTAGGGACACGGCACTGCCGTGTCCTTATTTATGAAGCCGTAGGGACACGGCACTGCCGTGTCCCTACCTACAAACAAGTTTTTACATTTTTCTTTCCGTTTATTCGAGAAGTTCTACAGTGCCGAGATACCCGTCTACTCGCACTTTTTGACCGTCTCGCAAGCGAGTTGTAGCTTCAGCAATATTCATAACTGCGGGAATTTTGTACTCGCGAGCGATGATTGCTCCGTGAGATAGTTGACCGCCAACTTCGGCGATAATGGCTGTTGCTCCTAATAGCATCGGTGCCCAACCTGCATCGGTGTAAGGAACTACTGCGATCGCATTTTCGCCTAATTCTGTGGTAACACTCCGGCAAATCTTCACAAAGCCTTCGACGCAGCCGATACTGGCGGGGATTCCCTGCATGATAGCGGTTGTTGATGTTGCGAGGTCGATCGACCTTTTGGAAGAATTTGGCAGCAAATTGCCGTAGACTACAGGGGGAATCGGGCGATCGCGATCGGCTAACAGGCGATCGCGCCTTTGGCTAATCGTATCTTGAAAACAAACATTTGCAGCGCTGCGAATCCACTGCTGAATCTCCCCAAATTCCAGATAAAAAATATCCCCCGGTTCCTTAAATACTTGCATATCCAATCCGCAAGCTTCAATCTCCAAAAAAGTCCAGCGTAGGTGAGCCAACAAACGAGCGTAAACTTCGCTAATTTGGCTTTTAACTATAGCTCGCTCCTGACATTTATTTAAGCGCCATTTTTGAGCAAAAGTCAAGCTTAATTTACCCGTTGCTGCCAAATTAGCAACAGCAGGTTTTTGAGCCAGAGTTAACAGCAACTTTCGGTAAAATTCCGGCTGTTCCCGCCAAGTAGGAACAGCAATATCCGTTCCCACCTCGCTCAAATATCCGTAAGTATTAAGCCACTGTTCAAAGTTTGCTTGTAAAACCGAATTTTCAGCAAAAAATTGTGCTAACTGTGCGGTTGAAACAGTTTCGCCCAATTGCAAAATAGCAGTTGTTCGAAATTTTTCAGCCAACTGCTGTAAAGCTCGCACCGAAGCGATTTCAGGAGCAGTATCATTGTCTAGCCATTCATCGTCAACGCGAAAAATTGATTTGCGAATTGCCAGCCCGATCGGCCCTAATATATTGTAGTAAGTAATCGGCTTCAACCACTCCTGAATTTTTTCGGATCTCTCCAACAACTCCGACAAATACTGATAATTGGGATTTCCCAATTCCTCTCCCTCTTCCTTCTTCCCTCTTCCTTCTTCCTTCTTCCTTCTTCCTTCTTCCTTCAAAAGACTTTGCAGTGCGGGCAGGAAAATAGAAGTGCGATCGCCCTCAAAATCTGCATTTAGCGCCCTCTCCCGCTGCACCAAACGCCACAAACCGGGCAAAGAAGGCAAAATCTTCCCCAAAGGCGGTTTACCCATCTTCTGCCCTCTCAGCAAAAATTCCAAACCCTGCTCCGGCAATCCCATCATCCGAAAAATTTCGCCCAACAAAGTCGCGTTAAAATAGGCATGGGAACCAAGCAAAGTTGCTGTTTCATTAAAATTTAGATTAGCAGCGCGATCGCCCAAAACCACCCGAAAAATCTCTCCCCAAACCCCGCAAGTCAGCGGCCGATTAATCGACCAAGTTAGCGGGCGAATTGCACCGGGAATCACTTCTGCCGCAATAGTCCGCGTCCAAAACGGCTGCAAATTGGTAATCGGGCGGCTTTGCAAAATCCAAACTTTTTCCCCATCCCAACTCCACTCAATATCCTGCGGGATGCCGTGAAAAAAAGCTTCGATAGCTTGCGCTTGTTTGACTAATTCTGCTATATTTTTTTTGTTAATAAATGAACTAATTTCCAGTTCGCTTAAATTTTGTTCTAAAGTTTCAGGTTGGCTAAAATCAACTTCCAAATGAACCGGAGTAACTTGCCCGCCAACAACAGATTCAGCACCTACCGGCAAAGCTTCAATAATAATTTGGGAACCGCCATCTAAAGGATTGCGGCTGAACATAACTCCGGCAATCTCGCCTTCAATGTAAGGCTGAATTAAGACAGCCATTTGAGTATCGGGGAGTTGTCGCTGGCGGCGGTAAGCCACAGCTTCGGAAGTCCAATAAGACTGGCGGCAGAAATTAATGCCGTCGAGCAATTCTGCTTCTGTCAAAACAGGCCCGATGGTTTGATATTGTCCGGCGGCGGAACTCAAATCGCCATCTTCTCCCGCAGCAGAAGAGCGCACAATTATGCGGTTGGGGATTTTTGCTTTGAGGTTTTGGATGACAGAATTACTGATTGAAGGGCCATCGCACTTCCGATTATTTCCTCGGCCTATTTTCCTATTCTTAACATCCGTTACATCCGCTACAAAATCCGCTGCCGAACTGCCCTCTTCCCTCTTTCTTACATCCGCTACATCCGCTACAAAATCCGCTGCCGAACTGCGTTCTTCCTTCAAAGATGGCAAAATCCAGCCCGAAGGAACATTAAAACCAGCGCGTTTCAGTTGAGACAACTTAGCAGCTTTATCGCCGCAGATTGCAGAATCCAAGGAGTCATCGAGAGAAAACAATTGTTCCGATTTAGATAAAGCCATATCATCACCCTGACTGAGATTAATTGCTGCTAATAAAACTCCCAATCCTGCTGCTGCTAAAAATTCCGGCATTGATTGCCGCCACACCCAAACCCAGAGAGGAGTGCACAGACAGCCGCAGCGGGAAGCAAACAGTCTCGCCCGATCGCCCTTTTGCCACCATCGCCGTGCCAAACCCCACACCAGCAGCCCCCAAATGCCCGACGAGAAAGCCACCGCCGGCGAAAATACCAAAAGACCCCAAACGGCATTAGTGACACCTCCACCTCCGGCGATCGCATATCTGCCCGCGACTAGAGAAATCAACAGGGCGATCGCAATTTGCGGTGCATCCGGGAAGCAAAATCTGCCCGCCAAAACCGGTAAAATACCCCTAGCAATTTCCGCCAACACCGCAGCAATCCCCGCCAATTTCCCGCCGTGAATGAAAGCAGCCGACACGCCAACATTCCCCGTACCCAACCGCCTCAAATCACCGCCGCCCAACAGTCGCACCGCCCAGGTAGTAAGCGGCAAAGCACCGAGGGCAAAACTGGCGGCTAACAGCAATGCCATTGTCAACAGCGACATAAAATCAGCCCCCAAATTCCCATATCTAAGTATTATGGCTGCAATGCACTCACTTTTTCAGCCTTCAGATATATTGCGCGATCGCCAATAGCACATAAAATACTATGGAAGTAGAGTAAATAAGGATTTCAACATAATGGTAGAACACAACCTAATTATTCCCATCTCAGTTCTTGGTGTGGGATTTGTAGCTGCGGTTAGTATCGGCTCCATTGCGTGGTACAACTCCAAGCGTCCGCCCGGTTGGGAATCCAAAGAACGGCCTGATTTTGTACCGAAAGTTGACAAAGACGATTTGATTGCTGATGTTTCTGATTCCAAAGGTAAGTAAAACAAAGTTTTTTTAAACAATACGTAGCGACAGTTTCATTGCTGACCGATATGTAGCTAGAAACCCGGTTTCTACGAGTTTTGCGTTTGGTAACGAACAATCACGCAAGAAACCGGTTTTCTGAAGTTGCCAGTTTAAGTTTAACTTTTCGGGCGCTACTCAAATCCCACCCACAAAAGTTTAGAAAAACAAGATTGTTAAAATTAGATGCGCGCCAGCTTAGAGCCTAGAAACGAGAAAAAATGCCAAAAAAGCTCGATCGCCCGCTACAATAAATAAGAGCCGGCACCGCCTTTTGCAATGAATCCAGAATCAACTCTCGCCAGACTACAAGCTACACTTCCCGACGGAAAACTGCCTTCTAGCTACGGGGTTTACTTCAAAAACACCCTAGTAGCCCTGTGTCACGCCCTAGAAGACCACATCTTGCAAACCAGCGGGGGGGAGGACGATCTCGCACTCAAACCACTGGTATTGGTGACATTTCAGCAGGGAAAATGGTATTTGCAAGAAGCCGATCGCTACCTGGATATTGCTAATGCCTCGCGGCGCGTCGTCATCGGTGCAGTAGCCGATAGCGGTTTCGCTACCCACAAAACAGGTCAATTAGAAAATGTATCTTTAATAGAACTCGATGAGATCGATCCCATCATCCAAGAATGGAATTTAATCATCCTCGCCCCGACATATAAAGCAATGGTGCTTTGTCGCGAACTTTCCACCGAAGAATATTTGCCAGAGGGCAAGCCAGAAGTTGATACAGAGCGAAAATTCTACGGTTTGTGGTCGTTTGACCAGTCTTTAGTGTCGGCTGCGGCAGAAATTTTTATAGAACAAACACGACATTATAATTCTTCCCTAGCCGACAGTTTGCAGGAAATTTACCACTCCATTTTGGCAACCAAAGGCCCGCCCTTAGCAGACATTAGCGGCGTAGTATCGCGGATCGTCACTTACCTGCAAACTTCTCAGCAGCAAATGGTAGCAATTAACCGCCAAACCCGCGATTTGTGGGAATTGGAAGGTCAAGCTTTGCGCGTCAGCCGCAATTTGAACGCAAACAAACTGCAAGCTTTTCTGCGGATGGCCCAGCGCGTGGACGAACGCGATCTATCAAATCCCGCAGCTTCTTTGCAGGTAGCGGCGCTGTCAGAAACTTTAGGTCAACTGCTGGATTTGCCCGCTTTGCAGTTGCGCCGGCTGCGGCTGGCCGGATTGCTGTTTCGAGTCGGCTTGGTTTCGGCCCCAAATGAAGTATTCGATCGCACTCCCGACACCTTCGACCAAGCAACTCTATCATTTTGGCGCGATCGCAGTTTCATCGGTTCCCAACTGCTGCAAGCCATGCCGGAAATAGCACCTGTAGCGGAAATTGTCAAGCACAAACTCGAATATTGGGACGGCAGCGGCAGACCAGAGGGTTTGCGAGGCGAAGAGATACCGATTGCTGCGCGGATTTTGGGGTTGGTCGCTTATTTTCAAGAATTGACTCAACCGCGGGGCGATCGTCCGGCCTTGAGTTTGAGCGCAGCTTTGGAACAGTGCCGCGAACAGTCGGGTACTCGCTTCGATCCGGCTTTGGTAGAAACTCTCAGTAACGTCGTCAGACTCGCAGAAATGGGTTTGATGGAGTTACCGAGCCGCCCCAGCCAATTGCCGAATGTCTGGTTGGAAGAATCGGGCGATCGAACGACCGCCGCCGCTCCGGCATTATAAAATCACTGGATTGTTGACTGTTGACTGTTGACTGTTGACTGTTGACTGTTGACTGTTAACCAACAACTGACAACCCACAACTGACAACTGACTAATGACTAACGACCTCGAAGCCATACGCAAAGGCAAAATTCTCATGTTGGCCGGCAGAGATTTAGCCGGCACAGACTTAGCGGGAGCCGAACTCGCCGGTGCTGACTTGTCTCAAGCCAACTTAGCAGGAGCTAATCTCGCCGGCGCTAACTTGCAGCGGGCGGTACTGCGAGCAAACCTCCGCGGCGCTGACTTGAGCGGTGCAGATTTGCGGGGCGCAGATTTTCGGAATGCCGATTTGCGCGGAGCTTCCTTTGCTAATGCTTTAGTGCGCGAGGCAAGTTTTGGGGGTGCTTTTTTGACAGGCGCTTCTATCGGCAATTTGGATTTGAGCGGTGTCGATTTGCGCGGTGCCGATTTGCGGGGCGCAGCTTTGGCTAGGGCAATTTTGCAATCCGCCGATTTGAGCCATGCTAATTTGTCCGGTGCTGATTTGTCCGGCGCTGACTTGGAAGAAGCCATCTTGAATGGAGCCGTACTGCGCGGCGCTAACCTGACGGGGGCTAATTTGCTCTGTGCTGCGATCGAACAAACCGTTTGGGATGGAGCGTTGCTCGATCGCGCCTGTCTCCAAGGCACCCCCCTGAGTCCTTAAATTTCAAAAATCTTCCTTTCTAGGCAGACCAAAAATAGCTTCTGCTTATAAAGTGAATAAGCACAAGCTATTTTAACATTTCTTAATGGGAGGTTATAATGGCGACTGTAGATCAGCAAACGCATAAATGGTAGCAGCTTTGTTCAGCGGTACATCCTTTCAAGGTCAAAGTGGCGATCGCCTTGTCAGCAAAGTAGCAGGAGCTGCGATCGCGGCCTTATTCAAAAGTTCGGAAAAGGCCGAAGCCAACATCCGAGTCGAACCAGTAGCCAAACTATTACAGGGAAGCATCGACGGTTTCGACTTCATTGGCAAAGGTATGTTGATGTACAACGGCCTTCGCATAGAAGTGATGGAACTCTACCTGCAAGCACTCTCCATTGATTTTGGGGCGATTTTTGCAGGAAGCGTGAAATTGCGGCAGCCTACCCAGGCAAATATGCGAGTAGTCTTAAGTCGATCGGATTTAACCACCTCATTCAACACACCTTTTGTAGTTGAAAAACTCCAGAAGCTGAAATATCAAGAGCAATCTCTGCACTTTCAAAACACAGAAGTCAGCTTCGGAACAGACAAATCAATTCGGCTTCAGTCCGAAATTGCCGTAGGCGATGCCAGCGAACCAGTCAACATAGATATTACAGCTCAATTGCAAGTAGAAGACCGACGCAAAATCCAATTTGTCAGCGTTACATACGGAGGCGACCAGCAAGCAGTAGACTTGGGTCAAGCTATAATTGCCCACGTAAATAACTTGCTAGACTTAGACAAATTTGCCTTAGAAGGCACTCAACTGCGAGTAGACCGCTGCCGAGTTCAAAACGACGAGCTAGTGTTTTACGGTTGGGCTGGCATAGAACAGTTCCCCAAAGGCAAGCGTTAAGCCTCAGCCTGCTGAGGTTTGCCCAGCCATCTAGTTTAGAAAAAGAGCATTTTTCAGTTAGCAAACAACCCGCACCGGCGGGTTTTGCTTTAGATTTTAGATGGGAGAAAAAATCTAAGATCTAAAATCTCGCATCTAAAGTCGATCGACCCAAAATCAGCACTGAGGTTGATTCGGGCTGGCAAATTATTTTGATAGATTTAAATAATAAATTAAATCACCCCTCAAGAATCAAGATGCTCGGATTTTATTTATTTTGTATCTACGTCGCAGTCTTGTCCGTGCTTGCGGGGCCCAGCCACCGCCGAGCTGAGAAATGGTGGGTAGAAATTGTCACCGATTTGCCCCACTGTACCTACTATTTTGGCCCCTTTGACACCGACAAAGAAGCTTCCAGCAATACTCCAGGCTACATAGAAGACTTGGAAAGCGAGGGAGCCAAAAGGCTTAGCATCCGCATTAAACGGTGTCAGCCTTCGCATCTGACCATTTGCGAAGAGGAAGTCTCAGAAAGTGTAGCGACGTAATGATTTTGAGTTAACTCAAATCTCAACAATAAGATAAAAAGGCTCTTTTTCTAGTCGTTGCCTTGCGGACTTTGTATGTCTAGCAGTGACTTACAGCCACCCAGCCTAAAACTCTTCTCCACCGAAATGCTGATTTTAGACAGCACAAACTCTCAAAAATTACCTGCGTCAAATCAGCACTGAGGATGAGCCGATCGAGTTATTTGCCCGGATAAGTTGAGAACAGTAAACACTACTTAACTTGTTGCAGAGGTGAATTATGTTTGAAGTTTATATGTTCGGTATGTTCCTGGCGGCGGTTTCGATACTGACTGCACCGATGGCCAGCGGTAGAGGTCGCGAGTGGTGGGTGGAAGTTGACACAGATTCGCCCAAGCACACCTATTACTTTGGCCCCTACGACAGCAAGGATGAAGCTTCTAATAACACTAACGCCTACATTACAGACTTGGAAAAGAAAGGAGCTAAAAACATTAGCATCAACATCAAGCAAGGTCGCCAACCCAGTCAGCTAAAAACTAGCGAAGAGTCTTGAGAAAGTGGAATGCTCAACTATGAATAGGTTGATCAACCTAAATCTGCTCGGGCGCGGGTTCACCAATATCGATGAGTTCAGAGCCAGGATATTTGTAAACCCGCCTAAACCCAAGGGATGATTCGCTCCTCTTCCTAATTTTGTTTGAGACAGGCAATGCAAGTTTTTTCAAAGTAGCGCTTGGTTTAAATTGCTCCGGGGATTAAAAGTGCGACTAGCCTGGATTTTTTCATAGCATTCGCGTTCTACAGTGCTAATTTCTTTCGGCGGGACAATCGCAATTTTTACCAACAAATCAGTCCGCTCGTTTTTCTTGGGTTTCGGCCATCCTTTGCCCCGCAACCGCAAAGACTGACCCGAACGAATCCCGGCTGGAAATTTCACAGTGATCATACCTTCAGGCGCCGGCAGTTCAATTGAAGCTCCCAACACCGCTTCGTCGGGAGTTATCGGCACTTCGCAGACCAAATTCTCTCCCTCAAACTGGAAAAAAGCGTGGGGTAAAACTTCTAACTTTAAGTACAAATCTCCCTGCTGCTTGGTGTACGGGTCAACTTGACCTTTGCCTTTTACCCGAATTTTACTGCCGGTTTTTACTCCTGCTGGAATCGAAACTTCGCCCGTGGCGACTCGCTTAGAAGTTCCCCGAAATGCTTCCCCCAGAGTCAGGGAAATGGCGACCTCGGTGTCTAGAGAGCTTCCTGCGGTGCGGTTTTCGTACCCCGCGAAATCTTCAAATCCGCCAAAACCTGTGGGCCCGCCGCTGGTGCGGTAGTTGCTGTAATTCCACTTGGCGTTACGGGCATTACCCGGACTACTACCTGCGCGGCCTAGCAAGGCATTGATAAATTCGTCAAAACTGCCGTACTCGCTGAAGTCAACCCCGCCAAAGTCTACATTCGTACTGCCCCCGCCTGGCCATCCGCCTGGAGTTGTGGCAGCTTGCTTCCAGTATTGACCGTATTGGTCGTATTTTTTGCGTTTTTCAGGGTCTGAGAGCACTTCGTAAGCTTCGTTGACTTCTTTAAAACGAGCTTCGGCTTCTTTGTTGCCGGGGTTCATGTCCGGGTGATATTTGCGGGCTAGTTTGCGGAAAGTTTTTTTAATTTCGTCAGAACTGGCAGTTTTGTTGAGTCCCAAAATAGCGTAATAGTCTTTAAAATCTGTTGCAGCCATTAAGCAATCCCCTCTTTATTAGTTGTTATTTGTTAGTTGTTAGTTGTTAGAAAGAATAAATCCCAAATTAGCCGCAGGATGGCGCATTAGTACAATGCCAGGAGCCGAAGTGCCTGCGGCATCTCATTCAAATTATAGGTTATCAAAGGTTTGGACTCGATCGAGTTCGGTTGTTGCTTGGCGTTCGATCGCAATTTCCGCACTCCGCTGCTGTTTAAGATTTTATAGCATTCGGCTCTCTCGTGCTGAAGGGAGCTGGATCAGCCGCCTCTAGAAATGCTTTTGGCATTCGACAGCAAAAACAATGCTTTCATCAATTAAGGAACGTCCTTACCCTATAGGCCGTTGCTATAGTGAGCTTTGAGACGGTGAAACTCCTGCGGCGAAAACTTTTGGGGAGTTATGAGGCAAAGGGCTTTCGGGAGGTCGCAGCCCGATTGAGGTGAGGCGGGGAAAGCTGCTGCTGTTGCGGGCGCGAGGCTAGGAGGGTTGGCTGGCGCGGACGATCGATCTTTTTTTGGTCTTTTGTTCCGGGGCGCGGTGCGATGGCTACGCCCCGGCTTACGCCTACGAACTTCTCGATATGAGATTTATCACCCAATCCAAATCTTAGCAGGTTTTCATCAGCAAGTTAGATCCAATCTGGTGTCTAAATTGTGACTATATAATACCCTAAATTGCGCCGTTCTTCCACAAAATTTCTAGATATTTTTTATTGACCCCACACCCGTGCTATAAAATTTTATTTTTACTACCTCTGAATAGATTTAAATCCAAGTAATATAACATAATTTCTCCCCTGTCTGTTAGCTACATCACACACTTTTATAAAACATTAAGATAGGATAGTAGAGCGATAAGATTTTAACGCTACGAGGGTGCTAACATTATGAATTATTTGCTAAGTTGGCCTTGCGGCTGCTGCGACGATTGGAAAGATAGTTCCGAGAGTTCTGTTGTACTCAGAAACGGGCAGCGCATTTGTCAGTCGTGCTACCAGCGCAAATACAAGAATCAGAAGCTATTCGCCAGACGCAGGCGATCGGACATATCTGTATCACGGCAGACAGTAACAGAGACTGTCGCTTATTAATAATGCGCGAGCCTTTTAATAAAGCCAAGTATTTCGACAACCTCGCATCAGCGGTGGGAATTAATAATCAACAAAAAAAGAATGAATTTCGTCATCAGTCATCAGTCATCAGTCATCGGCCATTGGTTATCTGTCACTAATTTATTTATTTATCATCAGTCACTTGCTGAGAGGTAACAGATTTTAACTTAAAAAACTAATGACTGACGACTAATGACTAATGACTAATAACTAAATGATAGTTCCATCAGGAATCGTGGCATTTTTCAGAACTACGATAATGCCGCTGCGGATGTAAAAACCTTGGTTTTCGCGGTTGGCTTCTTCCACTCGGTCTTTATTAATTATTTGAACATTGCGGCCGATGCGGGCATTTTTATCCACAATTGCGCGGCGAATTGTAGTATCTGCACCGATACCGAGGGCGACGCCACCGCTGTCCAAACTCGAATGCCGTTCGGCGTCGGGCTCGTAGAAGTCAGCACCCATGACCAGAGTGTCTTGAATCGTACATCCAGCTTCAATGCGCGATCGAACTCCCAGCACAGAATGGTCGATCCGGCACTGTTTGAGAATGCAGCCTTCAGCAATAATCGATTCAGTCACGTGAGTATCTAAAAGCTTAGTCGGCGGCAAGAAACGCGGGCGAGTGTAAATCGGCGCATTTTCATCGTAGAAACTGAAAGGCGGCTGAGGCTGTTTTGTCAGAGCCATGTTAGCGTCGTAAAAAGCCTCAATGGTTCCGATATCTTCCCAGTAATCGTCAAACAAATAAGCTTGAACGTTGTGTTCTTTTGAAGAATTGGGAATTATCTCTTTACCAAAATCAGTTTGGTTTGGAGATTCTTTCAGGAGTTTAATCAGAACTTCTCTTTTGAAGACGTAAATCCCCATCGAAGCAATGTAAGGACTTTCCTGAGCCTGCTGCGCTGTCAGTCCCAGTTTAGTAGTATCCACCTGCATTTGTTTGAGCGCATCGCCTTTTGGCTTTTCGCTGAAAGAAACAATGCGGCCGGTGTCGTCGATTTTCATCAAACCAAAATCCGAGGCCCGCTTCTCGTCCATTGGCAAAACCGAGAGGGTGATATCGGCGTTGGTTTCGCGGTGTCTGTGCACAAACTTCTGGTAGTCCATGCGGTACAGGTGGTCGCCCGAAAGAATCAAGTATTCGTCAACGTCCCACTGTTCTAGCAGCGAGAGATATTGGCGAACTGCGTCGGCTGTCCCTTGAAACCAGTTGGGGTTTTCCTGAGTTTGCTGGGCGGCGAGCACCTCGACAAATCCCTCGGTGAAGCCGGAAAACTGGTATGTCCGAGAGATGTGACGGTTGAGGGATGCCGAGTTGAATTGCGTGAGGACGTAAATTTTGACTATTTCCGAGTTGATGCAGTTGCTGACAGGAATATCGATGAGGCGATATTTGCCTGCGAGGGGAACTGCGGGTTTGGCTCGCAGTTTGGTTAGGGGGTAAAGGCGGGTGCCTACACCGCCACCGAGGATGATGGCTAAGACTTTTTTCAAGGAACTTTCTCCCTAGGGTCGATTAACTCTCCAAGTACAGTGTCCGATGGTGAGGGCTTCTTGACAAGGGGGGGAGCAAGAAAGTTTTGAGTTTTGAGTTATGAGTTGAGTCGCTTACACAGAAACCGGGTTGTTTAATCCAAATACTTCTTCAAACCCTCAATAAGAGTTAAAAAATCCGGTTTAGGGGAGTTGGACTGTTTCCGGGGCTGGAGTTAGGAGTTTTGAGTTGTGAGTTAAAATACCCATCCATCCATAATGGATATTTAAAAAAGTTTTGAGTTGTGAGTTAAAATACCCTTCAATAAATAAAGGCAGTTTAAGGAAAGAATAAGGTTCGGGGTTTTGGCTGTTAATAACAAGTTTTTTGGCTAAATTCCCCGTTTTCACAATTTCTCGATCGAGGTTCATGGCGCTGTTGTTCTTTTTCAAGGCAGGTCGCGATGCACCGCCACGCCCGCTGACCCTCTGTATGGGCCCAAGGTGCGCTCTGGTTATGCTTGAATTTAAGCCGGTTCTTTTTTCGGGCGTTGCTGTTATCTGAGTTTGTTCGACTCCACAGCACTCAGGAAGCGCCACTCGTCGGGACGATAAATTTCGAGGTAGAGTCAGTTTTCAATCTTAGATTGACTGCCAATTTGTGTAAAATTTTACAATTTGTCGATCGATAAAATGGGATAAAATGTCTATTCTCTACCAAAAGTTAGATCCCCTAGAAACCTCTGCTACTGTAGCGTAAGCCGTAAAAGCTAGAAAAAGTGTATGCAAATTCAAACGCCGGACTGGGTTAAACACGCGGTATTCTACCAAATATTCCCCGATCGCTTCGCCAAAAGCAAACAGCCTCGCAAACGCCTGCTGCAAAACTTCATGTGGGAAGAATGGCACGAAATTCCCACCCTGCAAGGCTACAAAGGCGGCGACTTGTGGGGCGTGATGGAACAGCTAGACTACTTGCAAGACTTAGGCATTAACGCAATTTACTTCACCCCCATATTTCAGTCGGCCAGCAATCACCGCTACCACACCCACGACTACTATCAAGTCGATCCAATGTTGGGCGGGAATCCAGCATTTAAAGAGCTTCTAGACGCCGCCCACGATCGCAACATCAAAATCGTCCTCGACGGCGTATTCAACCACGCCAGCCGCGGCTTTTTCTTCTTTCACGACATTCTGGAAAACGGCCCCCATTCTCCTTGGCTCGATTGGTTTCAAATTGAAGGCTGGCCGCTATCCGCCTACGACGGCAATTTTCCAGCTAATTATCTCGGTTGGGACGGCAATCGAGCGCTGCCTGTATTCAATCACAACAATCCAGAAGTGCGAGAGTACATTATGGAAATCGCCGAATATTGGATTAAATTCGGCGTTGACGGCTGGCGGCTGGACGTTCCTTTTGAAATTAAAACAGAGGGATTTTGGCAGGAATTTCGAGACAGAGTGAAAGCGGTTAATCCTGAAGCTTACATTGTCGGCGAAGTTTGGGAAGATGCCAGAGAATGGCTCGACGGCAGTCAATTTGACGGAGTGATGAATTATCTGTTTGCGGCCCCGACTATTGCTTTTGCCGCGGGCGATCGGGTAGATATGAACCAATTAGAAGGTCGCTCTTATTACCCCTATCCGGCGCTGTTTGCCAAGCAGTACGGGGAGAAGATTCAGGAAGTTTTGGAATTATATCCCTGGGAAATACAGCTAACTCAACTAAATTTGTTGGCCAGTCACGATACTGCGAGGTTGCTGTCAATTTCTGGAGACGATCGAGCTAGTGTAGAAATTGCGACTTTGCTGCTGTTAACTTATCCCGGAGCTCCCAGCATTTATTACGGTGATGAAGTTGGTTTACCCGGTGCTCTAGATCCTGATTCTCGCCGCAGTTTTCCCTTAAATGCTCACTGGGAACTTGATGTTTTAGACTATCACAAGCAGTTGATAGCTTTGCGCCACAAATACGCCGCCCTCCGCACTGGGACTTACCAAATTCTGTTTGCTGAAGGCACGGTTTACGTTTTTGCTCGAATTTTGGAGGATGAGGAAATAATTGTGGCTGTGAATGTGGCAACTCAAGAGGTAAAGGTAAGTTTTGAGACTCCCAGTTTGAAATCTCCTCACGAGAAATTGCTGTTCGGTAAAGGCGAATTTGTTTGGAAAGGTGAAGGGGAAACTCGGCAGTTAGAATTGAGTCTGCCGGCGCGATCGGGTTTAATTATCGGTTCAGCTAATTAGTGCTTTACACATTTGAGACCAAAGAAACCGGGTTTTTGACCTAATCTGTGAGTGAAAACGAAATATTGAAGTAAAAAACCCGGTTTCTGACATTGGTGCAAGATTTCTGATTGATGAGATTGTTGGGCAAAGTGAAACGTAGGGTTCGTTCCTCCTGACATCTTGCACAACAAACAAAAACTGGGAATAGGATTAAAAATCTAGGATAAAAACTTAGATTTTTGGTTTTATTCGCGGTTTTTATAAGTTTATTGACAATGGTGGAATATCTCAGTTCCTCTCAACCCAAGCTACACAAACTGCCTCTTATTGATGCTGCCACCACAAAGATAGGCATCAATGCACTACACTAGGTTGGTAAAAAATATTTATTGTTTCTCAGGATATGTAATGCAGCGCCTAAAGATATTAGCGCAGTTCCTTCGGTTGAGACGCTGGTTTGCTCAGAATTTAGGGGTGAGCACCCTTCGCAAAGAACAAGTCTATTTGGACCTTGCTCAGTCGGTGACTCTGACAGATGCCAGTTATTGGATTCAAGTTTTATTTTCTGCTGGGATAGCTACCCTGGGATTGGTGTTGAATAGTCCGGCCGTCATCATTGGCGCGATGCTGATTTCACCTTTAATGGGGAGTATTTTGGCAAACGGGCTGGCTTTGGCTGCTGGGGATGCGATTTTGGCGCTGCGGGCCCTCGTTAATTTAATTTTGAGCTGCACGCTGGCTATTTCCTTTGCGGTGGTGTTGGTATTGATTTTGCCATTTCAGGAAATGACCGACGAAATTCTGGCGAGAACTCAGCCAAATTTGCTGGATTTAGTGATTGCGCTGTTTTCTGGGGCTGTGGGGGCGGTGGCTATTTGCAAGGAGGCTAAGGGGGTTGTTACGTCTATTCCGGGGGTTTCGATCGCAGTGGCGCTGATGCCGCCGCTTTGTGTTGTGGGTTATGGTATTGCAACGGCGGTGAGTGTGAGTCCTGGAAGCGGGTTGGCGGTGGCGCGGGGGGGAGGGCTGCTGTTTTTTACCAACTTAGTCGCTATTACGTTTATGGCGATGCTGGTGTTTTTGGTTCTGCACATTGATAGCTTTCCCGTGCGCGAGCGGGTGCGTTTGTGGCGGGAAAGCAATGGAGAAAGCATTTGGATGCAGTCGTTGGTCGCTCGAATTCCGGCGTCGGAACGATTGAAGCGCATCGGTAGTTTGCCAAGTCGCCTGCTGCTGATTTTGATGACTATTTCATTGACTTCGATTCCTCTGTATCAATCTTACAATCAACTTAGCGAAGAAATTTCTCGCAAGCAGCAAGAAAATCAACTGCGTAATAGCACTACAGAAATCTGGCAAAAAAACTTTGGTAACTTTCCTGATGGTAAGGTGCGATCGTACATCAGTCAACTTTCGTTTCGACAACAAAAGCGTAAATTAGTCGCTCAACTTCAGGTAGTTACTAGCAAGGTTTACACAGAAGCGGAACGAGAGCAATACAAGCAATTGCTGTCAGCGAAACTTGGGAGGCCGTTGGAGTCAATTGCTCTGAATTTGATTCAAATTCCCATAGCTTCTAACGAGCTGTTACCAACAAAGGTTTCTGAAACAACAATCAAGCCGGAGCCTCCCCCCACGGTTGCGGAATTGCAATCGAGTTTTTTGACGGCTGTGGAGTCTGCCCTCGACTCCCTGATTTTGCCCCTACCGGCTCAATTGATGAGTTATCAGGCGATTACTAGCCCGCTGACGCCGTTAAGGATTCAGATTGCTTACTTTAGTGCGCGGGATCTCGATCGCGACGGACAAGCGCTGCTGGTGGATGATATCCGCAGTCAATTAAATTACCCTACAGCCCAGGTCAATTTCAATCGGATTGCGCCGGTTGCTGGAACGGTTACTTTTGCGTTAAATCAAGCTCAAATTGCGGCAAATCAAGTTCAATTGCTCGATCGACTGGGTAAGACGGTACAGCAAAATCCTAAATTGCAGATTGAAATGAGTTCCGGTCAAGCGCCCTCGGAAGCTGGGGCGCCGGCGATCGGGCGATCGGTGGCGGTTCGCAATTATTTGCAAACAAAATGGCAAATTAAGCCCGATCGCTATATTACTAAAACTGCAGCTGCAACTCAACCAATTGTCCAGTTAAAAACAGTTCTGAAAAAACCGCCCCAAAATTCCTCACCTTCTGTTCAGCAGGATGCAGTTGAAGGAGGAGTGACACGCTGACTGTTTTTAACACTGGTGTCAAAAAGACGGTTCGTAGTGCAGACTCGCATTCCGCACTACGAACCAATCTGTCTGTGCAATCCGATAATTACAAATAGGAAAATTTTAAAATGATAGAAACGAGTCTACAAGAAGTGGCGATTGAAGACAATCTGAAGCAATTTTTACTGGTTCTTTCAGTTTCTTTGAGTGTGGCAACTCTGCCACAAATTGTTAGTTGGTTGCGCCGAATTCCCTATACGCTGCTGCTAGTAATTGTGGGAGCAGGACTGGCTTTGGTCGATGTGCGGTTGGTGAATCTTTCGCCTGAATTGATTCTGTTGATTTTTCTGCCGCCGCTGCTGTTTGAAGCTGCTTGGAATTTGAAGTGGTCGAGTTTAAAACAGGATTTAATTCCTATTTGTCTTTATGCTGTTTTCGGTGTGCTGATTTCCATTGCGGGTGTGGCAATTGGTTTGAATCAATTTGCCGGTCTTTCTTTGGGAACTGCGCTGATGATTGGGGCTACCCTTTCAGCTACCGATCCGGTTTCGGTGACGGCTTTGTTTCGGGAGTTGGGGGTTGAGAAGCGTCTCAGCACTTTGATGGAAGGCGAAAGTTTGTTTAATGACGGAATGGCAGTTGTGGCGTTTGGATTTCTGGCTGCTTTTGCTCAGGGAACTGCTAAGTTATCGCCGGGGCCGATTGTGCTGGAGTTGATAACGGTGGTGGGGATTGGGCTGGGGGTTGGCGGGCTGATCGGGTTTGCGATTTCTTATCTGACGCAGCGGTTCGATTTGCCTCTGGTGGAGCAGTCTCTGACGTTGGTTTCGGCCTACGGTACTTATTTGATTGCGGAGGATTTGGGGGGTTCGGGGGTGATTGGGGTGGTCACGACTGGGCTAATTTTGGGCAATTTTGGTTCTCGCATCGGGATGAATCCTCGCACTCGGATTATTGTGAGTGAGTTTTGGGAATTTTTAGCTTTTTTTGTAAATTCGATTGTGTTTTTACTGATTGGCGATCAGATTCGGTTTGGGAGTTTGGGCGAAAATTTGGATGCGATCGCGGTGACGATTGTGGCGGTGATTGTAACGCGGGCGATCGCCATTTACGGACTGGGAAGTCTCAGCAACCGTTTTGCCGCATCCGCCATTCCGCTGCAGGAGCAAACGGTGCTGTGGTGGGGAGGGCTGCGGGGTGCGGTGTCGGTGGCTTTGGCTTTGAGCGTACCTGAAGGTTTACCGGGCCGGGAGGTGGTGATTGCGACGGTTTTTGGGACGGTGTTGTTTACTTTATTGGTGCAGGGACTGACTATTCAGCCTGTTCTGAAAAAACTGGATCTGCTGGGGGATGGGCCGATGCGCGGGGAGTATTTGGAGGCGATCGCCCGTCGGGCGGCTTTGGGTAGGGTGTTGCAACGGTTGGCTGAGATGGAAGACCAGCCGGGGGTCGATCGGGAGTTTTATGAGTATCAAGAATCCCTGCTTAAGGGGGAGTTAACGAGGATTGAGGCAGAGGTTGATCGGCTTCAAGATGAATATCCCGATCTCAGCACGTTTATTGCTGAGCAAGTTAGAGCGGAGTTGCTGGCGATCGAAGCTGACACCTATGCTGAGTTTGTGCGATCGGGTCGCTTAAATCAAGAACTGTCTCTGTTTTTGGGAGTTGAGAATATAGGGGATTAATTATAGAGTGCGACGTTTTTTTCTAGATTTTGGAGACTTCCCAAATGCCGCCGCAGAATAGATTCAAACTAATACTTAAACATTTCGAGCAAGTTCGATCGTTCGGACTTCAATCCTTTCCATCAAGTTCGATCGTTCGGACTTCAATCCTTTCCATCAAGTTTGATCGTTCGGACTTCAGTCCTTTCGAGCATTGTCTAACAGTGTTAAGGGAACTGAACGGGTAACTCAATCAGTTTAAGCCGTTATAATGCAAAAGTAATCTGAGTATCAAGTACCAAAGTGCGCTGGCAAAGTATTCCTCAAGCACTGCCGCACCGTTAATCCTTCTGATGGTTGCACTTATTGGGCTTTGTCATCAATATCCAGTTTGCAATTCCCTGAGACCTCTCTAACGATTCTTGTAGAACGGGCATCCTGCTTGTTCAAAAACTTGCTTTGCGGTGGAGGTCTATTAGAGGCATAGCGATCGCGGAATATGAGGAGTGCATTGAAATTGGTAAAATATGTTAAATCGCCGGAAATCTTCATTTGTTCGTTACCAAATACTGGGAATCATCACAGCCTTAGCGCTGAGCTTAGTTTTGCAGGCTTTACCCGTTCAAGCAGCGAGGACGGCGACATCTGTTGTGGTAGATGGTCGTCCAGTTTTTAGAGTCAGTGATGCTGACTCGTTGACGGCCGCCGAACGAGCCGATTTGCTCAATTTGCGACTAAAACAAATTGAGCAATCTCAAGAAACCATTCAAGTTACAACTGAATTTCGCGATCGGTACCCCACCATTCTGGTTAATGGCAAATACTTGCTGACAGTCACTCAATCCGATGTGCAAGAAAATCGCACGCCCGCCGAACAAGCTAATCTTTGGGCAGAACAACTCAGTCAAGCTTTGCAGCAAGCTCAAAATGAAAGAAGCGCCGGATTTATGAAAAATATGCTGCTGCTGGCGGCGGTGACTGTAGGGCTGGCGATCGCCCTCAACAAAGCATTGGGATGGCTGTGGCGATCGGCCAGACAAGCTGCAATCCAGCGATTTGTCGAACCATCAAACGAAGAAGTTGGGGTTAATGATTCGCCCAAAGCTCTGAACTTATTATTTAACTTAACTCTGTTTTTCGCAAGGGTTGCGCTTTGGATTGTCACTGCCCTTTACATTACCAATCTGTTTCCGGTAACTCGGATTTGGAGTTACACGCTCACCAGCAGTTTAGTCAGCACTTTCACATCTAAAGCCCTGTCTGTAGGACGCAACAATTACTCAGTCACCGATCTGCTAATTCTAGCTGCTCTAATCCTGGGATGGGTTGTCCTTAGCGGGGTTATTTCTAAAATATTTAAACTGCGAATTTTGGAAGTCACCCGCATCAGTCGAGGTAGTCAAGAAGCCGTTGCCGTGATTGCCAAATATTTGCTGGTTGTTATAGGAACCATCGTTCTGATGCAAATATGGGGAATTGACCTGAGTTCTCTAACAATTATCTTTAGTGCATTAGGAGTTGGTATCGGTTTTGGATTTCAGGATATCGCTAAAAACTTTGGTAGCGGTCTGATTTTGCTCTTTGAACGTCCGATTCGGGTAGGCGACTTTGTGAATGTCGGTAAAATTGAAGGCACTGTGATCCGTATTGGCGCTCGCAGTACAGTGCTTCGCAACCTAGATCAAGTTTCGATTATTTTGCCCAATTCTCGTTTCTTAGAGGATGATGTAACTAACTGGAATTATGAGAATTCTGTGTCGCGGATAAGAATTCCAGTTGGTGTTGCCTACGGCTGTGATATCAATCAAGTTAAGGAGGCACTGCTAAAAGCTGGTAGGGGACATTCTGATGTCTTGAAGACTCCAGAACCGATTGTTTTTTTCTTGGGTTTTGGTGATAGTTCCTTGGATTTTGAGCTGCGGGTTTGGATTGTTGAACCCATCGCACAGTATCGCGTCAAGAGTGATTTATTTTTCCGTATTGAAGAACTGTTTCGAGAGCATGAAATCGAAATTCCGTTTCCTCAACGAGATTTGCACGTCCGCTCCGGGAGCATCCCTTTGGCTTTGTCACCGGAACTAGAGGCAACCTTACGCAAAACTTTACTCAAGTCGGAAAATAACTCAACCATCCAGAAATAATCTCGGCTATGCAGAACAACAACGCTATAACTAATACAATCTTTGATTTCAAATCTAGCACTTAACTTTGCCATGATAAAAACAATCGATGCGCTATTTATGCTCGCACAACTGCCTTTAGATAATGGCGATCGCTTCCTGCAAATTACTGTAATTTTGATAGCAGGAGGGATTGGCGGATTAGCAGGAATGGTGGCGGTTCCTGCCTTGAGTGTAGCCTTAAATGGGTTTGCTCCCAATTTATTGACACAGGCTTATATTCGTGTATTCCTTGCCTCTAAAAACATAATTTTAACGTTATTCACTCTGTCGGCGATGGAAGTGATGTTGCTTCTGCTCCCTCGCACTGAATGGCTGAAATTTATGGAATTTTGCCTGAGTGCGGGCATCACTTTTTTTTGCGGTTGGTTGCTGTGGAGTCTATTTCGAGACTTTTTTAATACCACAATTATAGGCGTTACTTTTGAGTCCAATCCTAAAGTAAGAGGCGAGTCTATTTTTTTGATTCGCTATCTCGGAGAATTTGCGATCGCTATCACGTTAATTTTAGTTTTTTGTATTAGCCACAACATCAACGTTGCCGGGATACTTACTAGCTTGGGGATTGGCGGTATTGCTTTTGCCTTTGCCGCTCAAAAGACTCTAGAACAACTTTTGGGAGGGATTGTTTTAACTCTCGATCGCCCTTTTACAGTTGGCGACTATATTGGTTTAGGAGATGGGCAGCAAGGCAAACAAGGTACTTTTGGCAGAGTAGAAAGTATTGGCTTAAGATCGACCAGAATTCGCATCTCCGGTAAAGGCACTCTCACAGTTATTCCTAATAATTCCTTGACTCAAGCTACCATCGAGAACTTTACCGGCGCAAAGAAAGTTATGTCTGTCATGATGCTAGAGTTTCCCGAACAGGTACCTGCGGACAAACAAGCACTAATCCGCCAAACCGTGATGGACAGCACGGTGGACATTTTTGGTTTAGACTGGCGCAGCACAGAAGTTTCCTTCAGTGACGATCGCGCCCAAATTTCTTTTTTTATTCTGGGTGCTAATGAATTATCTATGGAACTGAGGCGGCAATTGCTCGATTTGGCTACCCAACAAATTACTAAACAACTGCAAAAGCATGATATTTCTTTTACCATTAACCAACCAACGATTTATGTGGATGCTCCAATCGCTATTTAAGCAGCAAATTAAACTGATATTTTTATTTACGATCTGCTGGTTGCTGTTCGCCACTCCGATGAGTTTTGCTCAAAGTGTTGGTGGCCCTCGTTCTCCCGTAGTAGTTGATGGAATTCCGCTGTTTTATTTGCAACCTGTCGATAGGTTTACAGCATTGGAACGTACCCAATTTGCCAACGATTTACTGGCTGAGGCAATCTCTAACCAGAAAGTCATAACTTTTGATGTGCGTAATGACTCCAATACAAGTGCTACCTCAATTTCTTTGAACAACAATTACCTGTTGACAGTTACAGCCAACGATGTTCTACCAAATTTTTCTTTATCTCAACAAGCTAAACAATGGCAAAATGTTTTAGAAAAAGCGGTAGCTAAAGCTAAAAAAGAACGAACTTCAAAATACGTTTTGCAGAGAGCTCTGTGGATTTTAATTGGCATAGGAATTATTATCCTGTTGCGGTTTTTAGTGGCAATTGTAGCCAAACTAGCTAAGTGGGAAACGGGAATTTTTACCAATATTATTTTTGGTTCTGCCTGGATAGCGATCACCCTAGTGAGTTCGGAATGGTTTCCGGTATTACGCACTATTCGTTATCAGATTGTTTCCCCATTTTCTCAGCCCCAGTGGCTAATATTTTTGGGAGCATTAGGAGGCTCTTTTGTATTTAGCCATTACGCTCCAGCTTTATTGAGATTTGCCATCAAAAAGCTAGATATCCAATCAGCAGAAAATATTTATCTGGCAATTATTCAACCCAGCGATCGCCTCGTGCAATTTTCAGTCCTCTGTATTTCTATAAGTTGGTCTCTGAACTTACTCGAAACATTAGTACCAGTTGTTTACGGCCTGCTCAAACCGATTGCTAATCTATTTGTAGTTGGCTGTTTGTATTGGTTATCTACAAAACTTACTAGCCGCTACCTGCGTACCTATGGATTCAAGTTTGGGGGTAAATTTAATCCCAGTAGCGATGATGCAATTCTGGTATTTGAGACCGTGTTGAATATCTTTATCTTTATTGTAGCACTGGTGACATTTGCCCGCAGCGTAAACTTTGACTTGATTGGCTTGGTTGCTAGTTTGGGGTTAGTTGGTTTGGCCGTCGCTTTTGCTGCCCAAAAAATTCTCGAACAACTCATTGCTACTTTAGTATTGTATTTAGATCGTCCTTTTGTTACTGGTGACTATATCCGTCTACCCGCTGGAGAGTTGGGGAAAGTAGAAAGTATTGGCTTGCGATCGACAAAAATTCGTTCCCTTGGCACGGGTACAATTATTGTGATGCCAAATTCTATCTTAGTCAGCGTAGAAATTGAAAACGTTACTCTTGCCAAAAAAATTATGGTGTTACTGTATATGGACTTTGCGAGTGTTTTAGGAGAACGAGAATACGCCCTAGTGCAGCAAGCTATAATGGAAAAAACTGCTTTCCTATCAGGAATTGATGCTAACAGCACAAATATTGCTCTCGCAAATGGATCGGGAAAAAGATTGAGGGTAAGTTTGGCAATTTTAGGTTCTCAGGATAATGCGGTTGAGGTGCGTAAACGCCTACTAGAGTTAGCAAGCGTTCAAATTGCTAAATCTCTTGCAGTCCACGGTATTGTGTTTACGATGGAAAATCCTACGGTTTACGTGCAGTCCCCTGCTACTATTTGAGTAAAACTGTTCCCTTGCCCAAAAACTGCTTTAAAATTTCTCCGGGTTTTCTGTCCCAAGTGTCGATATGTTGGTAAATCAAGCTGTCCTCATCCATTTTGTAGGTAGAGTAGCCGTTAAAGAAAATTTGAGCTTTCCAGGGTACGCGCAGCGTCCCGCGCACAGTCCAATTTGCCACAATAGTATCAGGGGCTGTCTGACTTACGTCGTGGAGGTCGAAGTAAATCTCGTTAAAAAATAGCTGCCCGTGAAATCGCAAAGTCCAAAAGATAATGCGGTAGTTGATTTTTCCTTTAAATTTGTTGACGGGATCTTGAAAATAGATGGCTTTTGTGTATATGTCGTAGGAGATGTCTTTCTCAAACAGCGTCGGGAGATCCGCTTTCAGGGTGTCTACTACTTGTTTTACCTGCATTTGATATTCGATCGCGCTCAAGCTACCACCTTGTGACAGTATTGATTTATAAGTTTAAATGAATAATCTCGATCGCTGGACGATCGCAGATTTGAGATTTCATCCAGCTCTGATTTTAACTCTAACGCTATTGTCCGCATCTGCCTTTGTGCAGACCCGGATTTGCGACATTGAAACCTTGGCACAGATTTGACTGAGTACACCAACCCCTCTGACATTCTCGCAGAAATCAACAGCGGCAAGCTGTTGATGGTAGATAGCCGTCGCCGGAACGGTCTAATTTTGATTAAACGCTTTCACGCAGAGTTTGCCGGGCCGGGGGCTGCGGTTGGCGGTGCTTTTGATGTTGACTCTGTGCGGGCGATTCCGGTGGGGGATTTTTGTTTGGTTTGTCCTCAATCTCCCGAAGAAAAACAGAAAGCTTTTGAAATTCGGCGGCATTGGGTGCGTTTAACGGAACAGTTAACGGCAAAGCCTGTAGCTTTGGAACGGGCACAAATGATTTTAACTCAGTTTGAACAATATTTTGATGGGGAAACAGTGGCACAAATTCCCGATGAACCTTTGGCACTTTTAGTAGGCGTATTTCCCAAAACTATTCGCGCGGCCCGACAAGAAAATGATTAGTTATAAATTGGTGTATAGCCTTTCGATATCTCATATTAGGTACGCGAACGGCATAAGGCTATGGGCTATGGGCTATGGGCTATGGGCTATGGGCTTATCCTCACCACGCTTGAGAACCGCTATAGATATTTTATGTGGCGGGCGATCGCGCTGCTACAAGCTCCACTCGGCATTCTGCAAAACGACTCGATAGCCATCTGGGTCTTCAAAAGTCACTCCATTTTTGTCCCAGTAGGGATTGTATGAGTTTACAGGCTCAAATCCAATTGCTTTCATTCGCTCAACAGCCTGCTGCCATTCTTGTTGGTTAGGAAGGTAAAAGACGATAATATTGTCTTGAGTTGGAGCGCCACCTACAATATGTCCCCGTTGATGGATGAATTCAAGGTGGTGGCTTTCTCCTGGCATCCCAACCATTACTCCGTCAAAACCTTCATGGTTTTCAAAACTATCGAGGATTTGCAGCCCTAAACCCTCTGTGTAGAAATGAACAACTTGATCGAGGCAATCAGTTGGACGAGCAACCCGTAAAACCTTTCCTTTAAGCATATATATCTTCTCCAAAGTTATTTTTGTGTTAAGCAAAAACTGGATACCGAATATTATGAGTTGTCAAAAATTTCTCCAATGCGATCGCAAGTTCGCTGATTTTCATCGGGACTCCCTACCGTAATTCGCAAACCTCCGCCTGTGTGCCGAATCAAAGTACCTCTAGCTTTTAGCTGCTGCATGATTTGTTGCTGTTCCTGTTCTGCCGATTTACCCTCACCGGCTTTCACCCGCAGGTAAACAAAGTTTGCTGCACTGGGCCAAACTTGCAATTTTGGCTGCTGAGTTAGCGCTGCAATTAATTTGGCTCTTTCCGCTATAATTTCGGGAACTACTGCTAGCAGTAGCTGTCGCTGGGCTAGGGCGAATTCGGCTGCGGTTTGCGATAAACTGGGGAGGTTGTAGGGTAGGCGGATTTTTTCTAAGGCGGCTGTGAATTCGGGATGGGCGATCGCATATCCGACTCTCATTGATGCTAGTCGAAATGCTTTGGAAAATGTTCGCAAAATTACCCAGTTCGGGTGTTGGTGCAATCTGTCTGCTAAGGTATTTTGGCTGAATTCAAAATAAGCTTCGTCAATTACTACTAAAATATCGGGCGGTAATGTTTCTAACCAATCCACCTCATCTGGTGTCAAAGCATTGGCTGTGGGGGAATTGGGATGGACGACAAAGACGGCGCGCACGGGGGGATTTTGATTTTGGGCGTTAGCGCAGCCCGCCCCTACGGGGGCTGCGCCAACGGAGAGGATCACCCTTTTTGCTGCTTCTAGATCGATCGCAAAATTATCCTCTTTTCGCGCAACACTGACAGCGGGAATACCGAGGGTTTGCGCGATAATGCCATACATCGAAAAGGTGGGATTGGCGACTAAAATTGAGCCTTGGCCACCCAGACAGGTTGCAATTAAGAGCGATCTAATTAGTTCGTCGGAACCGTTTCCGACAGAGATATTGTCGGCTGTAATGGCATTTTTGGGCCGTGTAACTCCCCCTTGCCCCCCTTTGTTAAGGGGGGAGATATTTAGGAGAACACCCTGGTTAAGGGGGGAGACATTTAGGGATTCGTTGACGTATTGGGCGATCGCCTCTTTGAGTGCTGCGTGGCCTCCGTCGGGATAGCGATTTGTTTCAATTAACTGCTGGTAAGTCCAAGCTAGCTTTTGTTTTAATTCTTCTGGTAAGTCGTAGGGGCATTCGTTGGTGTCTAGGCGATCGATTACAATTTCCGAGTGCGCTGATTCTGTTGATGCGCCACCCGGATGGGGAGTGTAGGCGGTAAGTTCGGCTAAGTCTTGGCGGATAAAAGGCAGCATAGTATGATTTCAGCTTTGAGATTGTAGATGGTCTAATTACGATTTAGTTTTACACTATTAGGGTTATTAGTCATTAATCTCTAATATCTAGTTGGTAAATTCTTCATTCTTACAAATAACTAATGACTAATGACTAATGACTAATGACTAATGACTAATGACGGCAGGAGGGCGGGCACGGGGGCACCGCCCCTACTGACTAATGACTAATGATTATTTAAATCGCGCCACAAAGCGATCCCGCCCAACAAACCGCTGACATTCGGTACTATTTTAGCCTGCGGCGGTAAATCAAAAGCAATTTTTTTTGTATTGCCGCCACCGATGTAAAGCCGATCGCAGTTAAACATATTTTGCAGACATACCAGCGCTTTTTCCAGACGGCGATTCCATCTTTTGGTGCCGACTGCATCTAATGCCGATCGCCCTAATTGCTGTTCGTAAGTTTCCCCTTTGCGAAACGGGTGATGTCCTAACTCTAGATTTGGCACCAAAATACCATCGACAAATAAGGAAGAACCGAAACCGGTGCCGAGGGTAATTACTAATTCTACGCCCGTCCCAGCGATCGATCCCAATCCTTGAATGTCGGCATCATTCGCCACTCGTACAGGTTTTCCCAAACGGTCTTTGAGGGTAGTTGCTAGGTCAAAATCGACCCAAGACGGATCTAAATTTACTGCGGTTTTGGTGATTCCGCGACAAACCACGCCGGGAAAACCGACGGATACTCGGTCAAATTCTCCTTGTGCGCTTGCTAAAGAGGCGATCGCCTCTAATACCGGTTCCGGTTTCGGCGGTTGAGGCGTTTCTAAACGGCTGCGTTCCGTCTGAGGTTCACCTTCAGCGTTCAAAACCATAACTTTGATGCCGCTTCCGCCAATGTCAACGGCTAAGGTGCGAGTCGATGAATCTTGTTCAGTCATTTGATTGTTGACACTTGCAAGTTGGTCAAATTTTAATTTTTGAATTGGCAAAACTTTTGAATCGCTTCCCAAATTTCCCCTAGGACATTTCCCAAAGAATGATCGTCTTCTAATTCGATTAATTGCACCCAGGGACGGTTAGCGGCAAAATTTCTGCTAGCTGTTAGAGTCGAGAGAGGCATTTCTACACCTACCTCTACTTCAGAACCGGACGTGACACGCTAGAGTCGAGGGGGTTCTGCGGAAAGAGTAAAGATGCGACTCGCCACCAAAAACTGCAAGTTCTGTATTGGCTCAAGACCCAAACTGTAGAAACCGTATTGTCGGCTGCTGTGCGGTTATGAAAACATCGTACCACAATACAAAGATGGTTGTCTAGCTATCGAGCGGGGGGAATAGAAGAATTATTATTTCAGAAACCACGTTCGGGAAGACCAAGAATAATGAATCCTGAAACTGTATAGAGATTATCAAAGGAATTGCTCCAACCAGAAGGATTTAGTAGCTACAAAGAAGTACATCAATGTTTGACAATCTGTTGTGAAGTAGAGGTGTCATATCAGACAGTACATCAGTGGGCTAGATATCGGCGATCGAGGAAAATTAAAAGTACCACGTCCCGTGAGCAAAAAACAGAAAAAAGGCGCAGTAGAAGAATTGAAAAAAAGCTGCTATTCCTGGTAAAAGCCAGCCGCTCGTCAGAGTGAGACATTTTTAAATCAATGGAAAAAATTCGCTATTGGAGTCAAAACGAAAGTCGAATGAGCCTACACACAATTAAAATAAGGAAATTAACTGGCAAAGGAATTAAGCCTCACGGAAAAGTGCAATGGGACTTTGTATATCGGTGGTTATATGGATTAGTAAAACCTCAAACACCAGAGGGATTATTTTATGAATTTACGCATCTAGACACAGTGTGTTTAGAGAAGTTTTTAGAGCTATTTGCCAGCGCTTATCCAGAGGATTTGCATATAATTCAACTAGACAATGGAGGATTTCATAGTTCATTGAACGTAAATAAGCTGTTGTGCACATTTAAACTGTGATATAAGCATTACCCTTGTTTTTGATTTTGCGCCCATTTAATTATTAATTGTCCTTCATTTAAGAGGCGATCCAATAAATACTCTAGCTCTTCAATTGATTTAAATAGCCTATTGGCAATATATTCTTTTATCGAATGTCATACTAATTCAATTAAGCTATAGTCGGGGCTGTATTCTGGGAGAAATTCTAAATGGAGATTAGGCATTTCTGTTTCATTTTTTTGCAGGTACTCTTCTTGATCGTGAAAACTAGCATTATCAAGAACTATCACTATTTTCGCTTCTTATTCAGCAAATTGTGATGTTTGATTAGCTGCTGATACCCATTCATTAATTAGCTCTTCATAAAAGATTTTTAGAAATTTATAAAAATTATGTAAATTGCTTTTTTTCAGAAACTCTACAAACTTTTTTTATCTAAATTACTCACTCCTCCCATTACATTAAGTCTGCGTTTTCTTCGGTCTCCTCTGGCCTTTTTTATGCTGCCTTTTTTACCACAAAGAATTGGTTTAAAGCCTCTCCCTTAAAGGCGAGAAATTAAAAGAAAACTATTCATTACTCCAATCCTCTTCCTTCTAGGTAGAGGTCGCTGTCAACTGTCAACTGTCAACTGAATGAAACCCGTTCTTTCTTCTGTTGACTCTTGAACTCAATCCACTCTCGTCCCAAAACCAGACCTGTAATCGTTATGGGGTTTCTTTTTCTACTTTTAAATATTCGGCTATGTTTATTTTAAACGCTGTTCTTTTTTCGGGATTTCTCTGGGACTCCAGGCTATACTTATCCCAGAGGTAAACATACTTTTTTTGCTTTAATATCCTCCTAAGTTGGACTCCACTTAATTTTATTACTGTGGATTTTTTTAAGTATGTTGCTAATCTCTGCGCTGTCCATCTTCCTTTCATCATATCCTAATTTTTGAGGGTCTCTCTAGAGTTTTTAATAATATTTCTATATATTTATCTGTGGTTTTTTTGTGATTTCCATTCATCCTCTCATCTATTAGACTTTCTAGATTGTCTGAGTCTCCCTTCCGACATCAGTAAGATACTTGGTTTACAAAGGCACAACAGCTTATGTGCGATCGCACCTACCCTACAAATCAAAATTATCTTCACCGATACTTCCTAGTTCCCCGCTACTCAGAAACTCTTCCTCCTCTACTTCCTCAATCCCAGAGTCGAAACTTTCCATCACAAACGGCAAACCAGCCGCCATCAAACCCCGTTGAATCAGTTCCGGCGTTGCGTCAAACAAAACAAATAGCGGATGAACAGCCTCAGCTTCATCGCTGTAAATATGTCTGTAGCGGTGTGGCATCACCCATTCGTAACCTTTATCTAGCCAAACCTGAGACTGGCGCCAGCGGCCGAGCAACTCAGAAAACTCTTCGCCCGGACGATGAATGAAAATCAAAATTTCCACTCCAATTTTAACTTTCCATTCAGGATCGCACATCAAAATCGCCAAATCGCAGGGCAAACAAACTGCCTGTCCGGGCGATATGCTAGTGCCGCTGCTTCCGGCATAAGAAACCCCGTCCCGCAAGCGGGCAATTGGCAAAGGAATTGTGATTAAACTCTCATGGGCGCGGCGGATACTCGGAATCATTTCCATGTAAACCCGATATTTTTTCAGCAGGGCGATCGCGGCCGAAGATTCGCTGTACTCTGCTAGTAAATTCTCGTAATGTGATTGTTTAACAGACATTTTCAAACCAAAGAATAAGTAATTACTAATTGCTGCTAATTGCTAATTGATCGCTTCTCGTTACCAGGAAGACCAAATTGGTGACAACTTAAGCTCAAGTTCCCCCCTTCGGGAAACTTGAGCTTGCCTCCAGGCCTTGGTGTGTAACGCGAACAGCGATTGAAGCATTGAGGGCTATGGGCTACCAATGTCTGGAGAATGCTTACAGCCTTTTTATTTACAAGGTTTGAGCCATTTGCCGTCTCAAGATTAAGCCCGAGACGATGCCTCTTTGTCATTTTATGCCGATCGCCTGAACTTCATCTGAGCCAAAAAGGTAATCTGGTCTGTAAGGTGTGACTCTGGGAGCAACAGGGGAAAACGACGTACTATAAATCCAGATCATATTCGCCATCGGAATGTACCGGTTCGCCTCAACTGAAGCGATCGCAGCCAGATTGCAAGAATTGCTCTCTCCCCTAGTCTATAACCAACTAGGCTACTACCAGTTGGGATTAAGGTCGCCGATACTTGGTTTACCTTTGATGATGGCCGCTGTGCTAACCTTGCATAACTTTGGGGTGGAACTTTTCTTGCAATCCTTTATGGATTACGCGGTCAAGCCAGAAGCTTACCAGAGCAGCTTAGGTGAAGTATTCGCCACCTACCCAGAATTCACCGGGTTTGTGTTCAAGCTTCAGGCAAACATGAACCCGAAACACCGCGGGTGTGTTCTGGTAATTTTGAACACAAGCCTGGTGGTGAAACACGCTCGCACGGGTAAAAGCATCTGCGACAATGCCTTTGAAGGTCAGATTCTCCTCTATTTAAGAATCCAGCGTCTCTTCAGACCTGAGAGTGTCAATTCCCCAAGCTCAAGATCGCCATCCGGCAATCTTGAGAATCATAAGGTTGATCATAAGTCAACATTAAAACCTAAATATTTACAAAAATCGGCTAATTTTAAAGACTTGCTAAAGCAATGAGGGGTTGTACCCCCCATAAGTTAGAGTCAGATATTATAGATGCACCCTGATGGCTTTCCCGTTCCACAAGAGCGGGATTTTTATTGGAAAGCCGGAGCGAGCGTTAAGTTTGACAATACCTACTACAGATAAAATGACGTGGGGATGCCAAGATTAAAGATATAGCAGAGCTAAAGCTCAAACTAGGGCGCAGATCATCGATCGAACCTCACCCCTAATTCTGCGAAATAACCCAAAGGCGGTAGCATAGTTTGGGAAACGGCATCAACTGAAGATGAACTTAGCGCCAGCAACAGTCCTGCAACAGGGCAAATACAAAATTAACGCGACTTTAGGGATAGGATGGTTCGGCATCACTTACCGAGCTATCCACACCCATTTAAACCAAACCGTTGTACTCAAAACCCTCAACGAAAGTCTGCGCCAACACCCAGAATCTGCCCAATTTCAGCAGCAGTTTATTGCAGAAGCCCAACGCCTGTCGCGATGTCAGCATTCCAACATAGTCAGGGTAATCGACTTTTTCGAAGAAGCCGGACAGTCTTTTATTGCAATGGACTACATTCCGGGCCAAACTCTCGCCCAAATAGTCGAAACCGATCAGCCGCTGCCAGAAGCCCAGGCCCTGCACTATATTCGGCAAATAGCCTCAGCCGTAAGTACAGTGCACCACAGCGGATTGCTGCACGGAGATATCAATCCAGAAAATATTATCCGGCGAGCCGATTCTCACGTAGTAATGTTAATAGATTTCGGAATTGCCCGCAGCTTTACCGCCGGCACCAAAGAAACCCACACTAACTTGCTCTCGCCCGGGTACGCGCCGATCGAACAATACCTCCATGACGGTAAATGTACACCGGCCACTGACATCTACGCGATCGCAGCCACCCTCTACTACTTACTCTCCGGCGTGGCGCCCGTAGCAGCACCCCTGCGCGATCGCATTCCCTTGACTGAGTTACGGCAATTTCAGCCCAACCTCAGCCCAGGAATCGAGCGAGCCATCCTTCAGGGACTCGAAATCGACCCCCACAACCGCCCTCAGACAGTCGAAAATTGGCTCACCATGCTGCAAGAAACAGAGCGAGTATCAGTAAAAAGAAAAGGCAAGCAAAGTCTAAGATTGCCCGCACCTCCCCCGCCGCAGTTGACTTTTCTGGCGTTTGTCGTAACGGCTGCAATTGCAGGCTGGATGGGTTTTGACCTAGCATGGTACTACAACAGCACCAGTCTCAGCAATCGTCCCAAAATTGAATCCTTCCCATCTCTCGAAGATTTGCTCAAATCCCGCGATTTGTCAGGGCCGATGTTCGGGCAGCCGTCTGTCGAAAGCAGCCCTCTCTACCCGATCGAACTCAACAAGCTCCCCAAACCCCCCTTAGACAGCACCAACGTTCCCGAACAGATCGACGATCCCTCAGAAACTAGCGCCGAACCTTCTGAGCCTCCAAGCCAGGAAACTCCCGCCCCCGAACCCGAAGCGGAACCTGAGCCATCGCCGACGCCCGAACAGGCAGAGGAGCCTTCTGAGTCCCCCATTCCAGAGCCTCCAACCGAAATCGAGCCCGAACCCCAACCTGAAGCCGCACCGATACCGGAAGTTGCGCCCCTGCCAGCAGAACCGCCCGCCACACCCGCCCCGCCGGCCCCTGGGAGTGCTAGCGCTGAAACCTGGCCGTCGTCGGAATCCGCGCCGCCAGTAATAGCATCGCCGATCGAGCGATCGCCTGAGCCTGCCATACCAAGCCGCAGTGGCAACAATTCAGATAGTTCGATCGCACCTGATTCACCACCCCCTGTGGCAGATCCCACGATGCCTTTTCCCGAACCTGCGACAAATTAGTATGGTTTTTGTTGGTTTAAAGTGCGGACAAATACTTGGTTTTATGAGTCAGCAAATATCTGCTCAGTAGTTGAGATAATAAGGCCCTACCTAGCCAACCACTATCTTCCAAAAACTTCCGTCGAATCTGAAAATCCCAACAGTCACCGTCTGAGTTTATCGAATATTTCCTATTCCCTCTGCCATCCAAATGCCCGCAAAAAAATGCAGGACTGTTTTCTATTTTGATTTGAATTTTGATTGAAATTATGTTAGAATATGTGCGCGGCGCTGAGGTGGTGAGATGTCGCGTATTAATACTGCCAAGCTGCAAACATTTTGGTACAAAGCAACCCCAACCTCGAATTTGAGCCACTTTAAGCGAGGCTTTTGTGCTAAGCCGTGGCGCGTTAGATTGTTCTAACTCTCAACAATCCCATCCCCGACACTCGGGGTGGGAGTGTCAATTTCCCCAAACTTCCTTCCTTTGGGAGCAAGCATCATCGGGGAAAAGCAAGTTATAATTTGTTGCGGAAGCGCACAGAGATTTTTTATGAGTAAACCCCCAGTTCATGCTTTTTTTGTAGGCAGAGCACTTGCCGAAGCACTGTACGAGCAATTAGAAAGCGCAGCAACCAACGCTTTCTCTGAACTCGGCAAATTTGACGCAGAACAAAGAGAACGCCTGCGACAGTTCACCGATCGAGTTGTGGAACGGGCCAATCGAGCTTCGGATGAGGCGATGCAGACCAGAACTGGCACTGCAAGCACCACCACCATTCAAGACATCCATCCGGCAGATTTGCAAGCGACTATTGACGAGCTGCGCGCCGAAGTGGCTCTGGTGCGATCGGAATTGCAGCGCTACCGCAGCACTTTGCCCTAGCGCTCGATCCTCCGACCACAACTATTATTTACGACTACGTGAGCGCATGGTTTTGCGCTCCTGCGCTCCTACTTTCAATCAAAGCAACAACATAAAATAAGCAATTTGGGAACCCAAGTGTCTGCTCTCCTTGATGACTCTGTTAATCGCCAGCGCTCCCCCAAGCACACTGGCGAAGCCGATGAGCCAAAAACTGCTGCTGGTAAATCCTACAAAAGTAAAGCTTATCGCTGGAATCGCGAAAAATATTCCCGGAAGCGGCGCTTCTTCGACATTTGGGCCTTTGTCTTGCTCTGGCTGGCTTCCCTCTGGCTCGACAGCAAAAATTGGAGCTACTGGGGAGGCGTGACTGAAGAAAAGAAAGTTGCCAGACGCCGCTTTCAAGCTATCTGGGTTCGAGAAACACTCTTGGATTTGGGGCCAACTTTCATTAAAGTTGGGCAGTTATTTTCCACCCGCGCCGACTTGTTCCCAGCAGAGTTTGTGGAGGAACTTTCTAAGCTGCAAGATAAAGTCCCTGCTTTCAGCTACGAGCAGTTAGTGGTAATTGTTGAGCAAGATTTGGGCAAGACAATTCAAGAACTCTACCGCAGCTTTGACCCAGTGCCCCTGGCTGCTGCCAGTCTGGGTCAAGTACACAAAGCTCAACTGCATTCGGGCCCGGAAGTGGTGGTCAAGGTACAGCGGCCTGGACTGCGGAAGCTGTTTGAAATAGATTTGCAAATTCTTAAGGGAATTGCTCGTTACTTTCAAAATCATCCTAAGTGGGGCCAAGGCCGAGATTGGATGGGGATTTATGAGGAATGCTGTCGCATTCTGTGGCTGGAAATTGACTATCTCCATGAAGGCCGCAATGCTGATACTTTTCGCCGCAATTTTAGCAACTGCGACTGGGTGATGGTGCCGCGGGTTTATTGGCGGTATGCAGCTCCGCGAGTGCTGACTTTGGAATACCTGCCAGGGATAAAAATCAGCCACTACGAAGCTTTGGAAGCGGCCGGTATCGATCGTAAATTAATCGCTCAGTTGGGGGCAAAAGCTTATTTGCGGCAGTTGCTCAACGACGGCTTTTTCCACGCTGACCCACACCCCGGCAACATCGCTGTTAGTGCTGACGGTTGTCTGATTTTCTACGATTTTGGCATGATGGGGCAAATCCAGTCGAACGTCCGCGAAGGACTGATGGAGACGCTCTACGGCATTGCTTCCAAGGATGGACAGCGGATTATGGATTCTCTGATCAATTTGGGAGCTTTGGTGCCTACGGGTGATATGAGTCCGGTGCGCCGCAGCATTCAGTATATGCTGGATAACTTCATGGACAAGCCTTTTGAAAATCAGTCCGTGAGCGCGATTACCGACGACCTTTACGATATTGCCTACAACCAACCTTTTCGCTTCCCAGCTACCTTTACTTTTGTAATGCGAGCTTTTTCCACCATCGAAGGGGTGGGCCGAGGTTTAGATCCCGAATTCAACTTTATGGAGGTGGCACAACCTTTTGCCATGCAGCTTATGACTAATGGAAATGGCCATGATACAAGTAGCAGCATTTTTAACGAAATCGGTCGTCAGGCGGCTCAGGTGAGTTCGAGTGCTTTGGGTTTGCCCCGCCGGATTGAGGAGACTATTGATAAACTCGAACAGGGAGATTTGCGGATTCGCGTCCGTTCGGCAGAAACAGAGCGCTTGCTCCGCCGCATGAGCAGCGCTCAAATGGGCACGAATTATGCTTTGCTGATGAGTGCTTTTACTTTGTCGGCGACAATTTTGTTTGTCAGCAATCAAGTCTGGCCGGCTGTCGCTGTGGCAGTGCTGGCGGCGGGTGCAGGGTTTGCTATGCTGCGTTTGTTCAAGCGGATCGATCGTTTAGACAGGATGTCATAATTGTGCAATTTGAGATGGGGAATTTTAGGTTTGAGATTTCTCGCCAGCCAAAATTTGACATGGAATGTTAAGTTTTGGCTGGCTCACCACAGATTGCTGAAATTTACAACACTTACGCGCTTTGAGGCTAAAAACCCGGTTGCGGCCTAGATTTCTCGCCAGCCAAACCTCTAATTTTGGGTATAAATCCAGTTTTTTTTTGCAGGTGCTGCTTAATTTACTGGATTTACCGAAATTTTAAGATGGGATTACCATCATACGATCTACAATATGAGGTCAAGGAAGTGCAATTTTTCCAAAACTCGCGATCGCAGGTGGCAGAAATTTCAAGTCCCCTTCGCGATTTAAGTTGTGGAAGAAAACATTGCACATCTTAAATCAAGCTTTTAAGTTCGATGAGTCCAATCACCCAATCTGTCAGGAACCTCAGCCTAAAGGCATGAGGCTTGTAAGAGATTCTTGCGAGCCGTCCTGACCAGCCTAAGACTTTCGAGGTCTACGTTTTTTGAGTCACGACACCCTGGGATGCGAAGCTAGTCCCCTGCCCTGTCATTTGCAGTTAAACAGTTTTAAGGTCACTGAAACAGTGCTGCAAGTTTAACAAGCTCTCAAAACATTGGCGAAGCTAACTTTACCCGTAAGGGAGTTTTGGAGAAGACCACATCTCCACGGAGGGGCAACCATACCCCTCCACCCCAATCCAATGTAAAGCCGTCCTTCTAGGACGGGGTTTCAGACCCATTTTTCTGATGAAACGCTCTTTTGCAGGTAGGACAGACACAGGGCTAGTTCGTTCAGTAAATCAGGATTCATATTACATTGACTCTGACGGGCGATTTTTCATAGTGGCCGATGGAATGGGAGGACACGCCGGAGGTCAAGAAGCCAGCCGGATTGCGACTCAGGCGATTCAATCGTATTTGCTCGAACATTGGGAAGGGCCTGATGATTCTCCTCTGTTGTTGGAAAAGGCTTTTTTAATTGCCAATCAAGCAATTTTGACGGATCAGCTCGACCACCCGGAGCGTGCTGATATGGGAACTACGGCTGTGGTTCTAATGTTTAGGGATGAGGGCCGACCCTGGTGCGCTAATATCGGGGACTCTCGCTTGTACCGACTGCACGGCTCTCGCTTGGAACAGATTACTGAAGACCAGACTTGGGTGGCTCAGGCTGTGAAAAGAAAGGCTCTAACTCCCGACCAGGCACGCACTCATCCTTGGCGTCACGTTTTGTCCCAGTGTTTGGGTCGCGATGATTTGCGGGAGATAGATATTTTGCCGGTGGACGTGCAGCCTGGGGATCGCTTGCTGCTCTGCAGCGATGGCTTGACTGAAGAACTTTCCGATCCTTTGATTGCTTCGCCTCTGAAGTCGATTCGCGCCTGCGAGGGCGCTGCAAATGCTTTAATTCAAGCAGCTAAGGATAAAGGTGGACGCGATAATATTACTGTGGTGATCGTGACGATCGACCTCAAATAAATCGGGCAACCCCCCGGAAAATCTAAAATCTAAAATCTAAAATCTAAAATTGAATGACCCGTGTTATCGGTTTGATCAGCGGCACGTCGGTGGATGGCATTGATGCTGCTTTGGTGGATGTGGTCGGTTCCCAAACAGACTTGAAAGTGCAATTGGTGGCCGGCAAGACTTTCCCTTATCCTGCTAATTTGCGATCGCAAATTCTCTCGGTTTGCAGTGGCTCAGCTTTGTCAATGGCTGAACTAGCGGAATTAGATGATGCCATCGCCCAAGAATTTGCCACGGCGGCATTGACAATTCAAGCAGAGTATGATATAGCCGAATTAATCGGCTCTCACGGTCAAACCGTCTACCACCGACCTGCTGGGAAAGCCCAAAAAGACAGCGCCGATGCGTTAATGGGCTACAGCTTGCAAATCGGGCGGGGCGCGCTAATTGCCCAATTGACAGGCATTACTACTGTGAGTAACTTTCGATCGGCAGACATTGCTGCAGGGGGTCAAGGAGCACCCTTAGTGTCCATAGTTGATGCCTGCCTGCTGGCGGAACCCAACATCAGCCTCTGTATCCAAAATCTGGGGGGAATTGGCAATGTTACCTATCTTCCGGCAAGAGGAAAAGGGGGAAACAATGACGAGTCTGAGATTTTCCGTCTTGGGGATGGCATATCGGGCTGGGATACAGGCCCGGCGAATTCCCTGTTAGATTTGGCAGTGCAGCACTTCTCAGGTGGCACTAAGACGCTGGACGAAGGTGGAGCTTGGGCGGCATCGGGAACTCCCTGTCAAGCTTTAGTAGAGGATTGGCTCGCATCAGAGTTCTTCCGCCAAGCACCGCCGAAATCAACGGGGCGAGAGCTATTTGGTGTAGACTATTTTGACAGGTGTTTGGTCGAGGCCGAAGGTTACAACCTCAGTCCTGCTGACGTGCTGGCTACTCTGACAGAACTGACTGTTGCCTCGATCGTTCACAGTTACCAAACTTTTTTACCGACTATGCCCGATCGAGTTTTACTATGCGGGGGCGGCAGCCACAATCTCTACTTAAAACGCCGATTGCAATCTCAATTGCATCCCGTGCAAGTGTTGACTACTTCTGAGGCAGGCTTGAATGTAGATTTTAAAGAGGCGATCGCTTTCGCGGTTTTAGCCGCATGGCGGGTTCGGGGCATTCCCGGCAATCTGCCTCAAGTTACTGGTGCCCGGACACCGGTACTTTTAGGAGAAATTAACTCTTGTTGGCACAGTTGGGCGTGATAGCATAGAGTCGGAGGGACAACGGCTGTGCGTTGTTGCACCAGCATTGTAGCCAGCAGCAAAAGCATAGGAACAGCACTGTGGCTCACACGTTTTTAATGGAATCTGGCCAATGGACGCTCGAAGGAAGCTGGATTGAGCGCAATGGCGTGCCAATTACGGTTAAAGGCAAAACTTTAGTGAGCTGGAACCGAACAGATTGGTTCAGTATGGTGACAAAGCTCGTATTTCCTGGAGGCGATCGCGAAGAGATTATTTTGCAGTACCGAGGACACCTCAACAGCGATGAACGGCAGTATACTTTTGTACTCCAACACAGCGAACTCGCCCGCGTCGAGGGCGAAGGTTGGATTGCTCCCCAGTCGATCGTCCAGCGTTATTGGGTATTGGGAGACGAACGCCAGCGGCGGACGGGTTTTGATACCCTTCACCGGGTTGATGACAACCACTACTACCAATCTAGCGGCATCATGTCTGGTCATTACTTGACAAGTACAATGGAGGCGACTCTGGAACGTCAGCCGGAATAACTCTTTCTAGAGTCCACAGTTGCCAGTTCTAGGGATTGATGTGAAAACTAAAGGTTTTGCTAGTCGGAGGTCGCGCTCAGATGTCCGACTAGCGCCATTGTTGTCAAACCTCATCCGCTGCAAATAAACACAAATATATTGAATTTGTTAAAAATTTTAATTGGTTAAAAAATTAACACTTACTTATTATTAATAGTTATCCAATTTTCGAGTTGAGGCGCGATAAATTATCTTTGCACTCTCCAGTGGTGTCGCTCGACAAACTGCTGAGTTCGACTCCCCAATTCGAGTGAACTCCACAAAGAAACTTTCCAATTTTCCTCAAGTCTCTACACAGGTCTTCTAGCTTCTGCCTTCGAGTGACGCCCCATCACCCCCAACTCCTTTCCGCCTGAGGGAAGAGAGTAAGAGACGGAGGTCGCCGACTGCGACTCTTGGTTACTCAACACCTGGGTTAGGTTCTAAACCCCAGTGGTGTTTCAGAAAATGGCGGTACATGGTTTCTCGTAGCATCATTTGCTCGTAAAGCTTGACCAAAAACTCCTGAGCTTGTTCGCGGCTCATGTCACTTACCTGTGTTTTGAAGGAACACAGGCTAAATTGCTGTTCCAAAGACAATTCTGCTGGTTGGCTCATGACTTTGACTCCTCTGTAAGTAAAGGTGACTTAAAAGTGAACACCTGGATTAACCAGATTTGTAAGTTGTTTCAGCGATCGACCGTTGGTTTCGGGATGCCCGATTGCCCATTTGGTTTTAGTCTATATTACAAAAGGTAACAATCATTTGACAAAATCACCCTCTGTCCTAAGAAATAGCTTACTTAGGGATAGAGATAGCGAGATGCCTGCAAAAGTTCCTTCCGCAGGCATATACAAGTGTATCTACTTGTCAAGAGAAAAAAGGCTCAGTACGAACCAAAAGAATTGAAGCCGTTTATACCAAATCCGGCGGAGATTCTCTCCGCGATGAGGAGACGGGGAGAGGCGGAGATTGGAAGATGAGGAGAGGGGGAGATGAGGAGAGGGGGAGATTGAAAGATGAGGATATCAGGAGAGGGGGAGATGAGGAGAGCGGAAGAGCGGAAGAGCGGGAGATGAGGAGATTGGGAAAATTTCTATTTCTCTGTTCTCCCTTCTCCCTTTTTCCGACGGACATCCGTTACATCCGTTACATCCGTTACACAATCCGTTGCCGAACCTTCTTCCTTCTGACTAATTCGAGGGCCCGCCATCCTGCGGTGGAGTGGCGATTCCGGGTCTGAAATTGGGAGCAGCGGGTGCAGGCGAAACAGGAGGAATACCCAAATTGGCCCCAGAGTTGCTAGGCTGCCCTGGAGCCGGGAGAGGAGATTGAAACTGATTTGGATTGAACTGTTGCTGCCCTGGAGGCACAGGAGAAGGAAGAGGTTGAGCGGAATTGCCGATCGCCGGTGCTGCAGGAATGCCAGAATTGGGAAGCGAGGGATTGGGCAATGGGGAGGAAGCCGAACTAGGAAGAGTTGCCAGGGCAACTCTATCGCCCCCTACCTCTCGCAATTTGTCTAAAACCTCGACCACTTTGGCATATCTCGCATTTTGAGGAGCGTACAGCACCATCAACCCCGTAGGATTTTTACTTTGGAAACTCTTTAAAACTCGATCGAGCTGTTGGTAATTAACAGGCAATTGATCGATATAAGTTTGACCGAAATCGTCAATGCTGACAATCAGCATCTCTCGCATTTGCGTTTGTCCCGTCTTCGCTTTAGGCAAATCGACATTAATGGCTTGCTGGCGAGTCAGTTGCAAAGCCGCCAGGAGAAAAAACGTCAGAATGCAAAATATCACGTCAATTAAAGGCACCAGTTCAATCCGAGCCTCTTCAGCAGGAGTATCTAGATTAATCTTCATCAGTTCTCAGGAGTTTTAATTATTAGAAGGTGAATCTTCAGCCGGATCGGAACCTTTCAATTTCGGCTCCCGATTCCGTTCTCCCGATTCTTGAGAATTGAGAGAACGCCTGTTCAAACCATCTGCACCAAAAGAAGAATTGCTGTATTCTGCACCGGGTGCTCGACCCTTAGCATTAGCAGCAGGCCAGTATTGCCTGTAAAGCAATTCCAGTTCATTTCCAGCTTTGCGAAATATTTTTGCCTGGTTGAACAAAAAAGCTTGAAATATCCGATAAAACACCAAGGTAAAAATTGCTACTACCATCCCAGTAGCAGTAGTAATCAGCGATTCGCCAATGCCCGATGTCACGCCACTCGTGGCCGCCGTGCCAATGTCGCCCAGACGGATGGAACTGAGCGAGTTAATCAAGCCCAAAACTGTTCCCAGCAAGCCCAGCAAAGGGGCTAGAGCGATCGTAGCTTCTAAGATTTTGTCGCCGCGACGCATCGAAGCCAACTCTTCATCGGCAGAGGCTTCGAGTGCGAGTCGAAATAAGTCGGGTTCAGGATTGTACAGGCGCAGGGGTGCAGATAGAAATCGCCCGATCGGCTGTCGGTTAGCTTGTCTGGCCATCTCGTTAGCCGCCCCCCAATCGCTGCGGGCCGCTTCAAGAATGCGGTTAACTATTTGCTTTTCTTTGCTCAGGAGGCTCGCCCAAAACCACAAGCGCTCGATAATTGTACTCAAAGATAAAATCGATAACACCAACAGGGGCCACATGGCAGGGCCACCTTTTTGAAACAGTTCTTGAATATTCACAGTATTTTTACTCCTGCATAACCGGCTTCGCTTTGCTTCTGTTGTACTTTTTTTAACAAATTTAAGGCCATTTAATTTTAGCTATTAATGTACTGTGCTCCGGGGCCGATCGACCGATCGCGATCGACTAATTCCTCACAACTCGTCTAAATCTTGACACATCTCCTGCAGCGACTGGTGTTGAAGGCGACGGGAAGAGCGCCGATACTTTTTAGTTTGCAGCTTCGGTTCGTATTGCTGCGTACCATCCGACTTGGTTTGCTGTTTCAAACTCGCCTCGGCACTACTAGAGTTTTGCTCTTGTTGCTGGCGGACGATCGCCTCTTCGAGAAACTGCAAGTAATACTCATAGCGCTCCCAATCGCCCCGCACGACACAGTTAGGCTCGTCTCGGTGCGAACAGTCGCTAAACTGGCAGCTACCCAAAGCCAGCCTCTGACGCCCTTCTGGGAAACATTCAGCTAACTCGGAGGGGCCGCATTCGAGAGCCGGCTGATTGAACCCCGGAGTATCGGCCAAGAGTCCGCCGCCGGGGAGTTCAAATAGTTCTACGTGGCGAGTCGTGTGGCGCCCGCGGCCGAGTTTGCCGGAAACAGCGCTGACTCGCAGGTTCAGCGCCGGGATCAGTTGATTGATCAAGCTGGACTTGCCAACCCCAGAAGGGCCACAAATTACCGTTATTTTTCCTTGCAAGTGAGTTTGGATAGAGGAGGCAGGAGGCTGATTAGAGCTATCTATTTCCTCTGATAAAGTGGGGTTGGAAGATTTAGATTCAGAAACTTCATTTTGACTGTCATTGGCGGTTTTATTGTAGATACCTAAGCCGCTGCGGACACTAATAAACATGGGTTCATATCCCCATCCAGAAAGCCGATCGCGCCACTGTTCCAACTCCTCTTTCGTGACCAAATCGCATTTGTTCAGGCACAAACTCACCTCTAAACCTGTAGATTCTGCCTTGACTAAAAACCGAGTTAATGAGGCGGGGTCTAAGTCGGGTTCAGCGAGGGCAAAAACCAGGAGTATGCGATCGGCATTAGCTACAGGCGGGCGGTTGAGTTCTGTTTGGCGCCCGAAGACTTCAGAAATTGCACCCCGGCGGTCAGTCCAGTCCGGTTCGTCTACCACCACGCGATCGCCCACCATCACCTGTTGACCAATTTTTTTGAGTCGAGTGCGACGAGTGCACAGGAGAGTCGGAGAATCAGCGAGGGGAGCATTTTTCCCGTCAATGGAGACTTCGGCATCTAATCTCACTTGGTAGAAGTTAGCCTGAACAGCAATTACAGTACCGACGATGGAGGGCGAATTCAGGCTCATCCTGCTTCCTTGTCTTCTGGGCGCTGCACTTTCATTGAAAAAAAGCCCGACTCCGGCTCATCCGCGACAAATTGCGTTTCGAGAATCTGGTAGCCTTCCATTTTGAGACTATCGGGCACTTGTTCGATCGGCTCCCCAGCATCCAGCCACACTTCCAAAACAGCACCCGGTGCCATTTGCTCCAAGCGCAGTTTAGTGCGGACAAAATTCAGAGGACACGGAGTACCCCGCAGATCGATTTTGGCATCTGGGGATTTGGGATTTTCAATTTTCGATGTTGAATTCATAATGTTTTTTGCAATCTCCAATCCTGAAAGCCTTAGTTTTTTAAACAAATTGCCTGGACACTGGAGAATCTAAAATTTTGTGTCCAATTGGACACAGAATATTATTCTTTCTCAAAAAGTGAGCGCAATTGCGCTCACTTTTTTAATCGCTGCTGAAACGCAATGCCTAGGAAGCGTGCCACCTGAGATTTTTGTGAGCAATTGCACACAATTTTTTGACAGAGACTAAAACAAATTGCCGAGGAATCCTCAAACAGAAAAATTTGACACCAATTGGTGTCAAAAATTGCTTATTTCTGAAACAAATTGCCCAGAAATCCTTCCAAGCCGCCTTTACCAGTACGATCGCCCTTCAGCTTAGCAAGCTGCATCAGCAACTCCCGTTCCTCAGCCGTCACCTTAGTCGGAATGTCAATAGACACCGTAATCAAATGATCGCCGCGACTGACTGGATTTCCCAACCGAGGCACCCCTTTTTTCTCCAAAGTCAGAACAGTATTTGCCTGAGTTCCCGTAGGAATCAACAATTCCGTCGGCCCGTCTACAGTTTCGACTTCCAATCGGCACCCTAAAATTGCTTGCAAATAACTAATCTTCACTTCCGAGCTAACGTTAGTCCCGTCGCGCTTAAATAGCGGGTCTTCATTCACCGCCAAGAACACGTAAAGATCCCCCGGCGGCCCACCCAGTTTGCCGGCATCCCCTTCATTGGAAACACGCAAGCGAGTACCGTTGTCAACCCCAGCCGGAATAGTGATTTTCAGCTTTTTCATCACTTCTTTCTGGCCACGGCCGCCACAAGTTTCGCACTTATCCTCAATCACTTGCCCGGTGCCGTTGCAAGTGGGGCAAACTGAAACTTGAGTAAAGCTGCCGAAAGGAGTGCGGGTAGCGCGTCGGACTTGACCACTGCCGGTACAAGTCGAGCAAGTTTGGGGTCGGGTTCCCGGTTTGGCCCCAGTCCCGGTGCAAGTTTCGCAGGTTTCTAGATGCTTGATGCGGAGTTCTTTTTCCCCACCAAACACTGCTTCCCGAAAATCCAGCCGCAAATCCAGGCGTAAATCGTCTCCGCGCACCGGCCCGCTGCGCCTACGACCTTGCTGTTGTTGGCCACCGACGCCTCCCTGAAAGCCCTGAAAGAAGCTTTCAAAAATATCGGCAAAGCTGTCACCAAAGTCTTGGAAGCCCGGAGCGCCTGCACCACTGACGCCTGCTTCGCCGAAACGGTCGAAACGGGCGCGGGTTTCGGGTTCAGAGAGTACCTCGTAGGCGCGGTTAATTTCTTTAAACCGCTCCTCGGCACCGGGTTCTTTGTTGACATCTGGATGGTACTTGCGAGCAAGGCGGCGGTAAGCACGCTTAATTTCTTCTTTGTCTGCGCTGCGAGAAACGCCTAATATTTCATAGTAATCACCGGCCATAGAGCTGCTTGCCTGGAGGTAAATAACAAAAAGTGTACGAAAAAAAAACGGGCGACCTTTCCTGAAATTACAGATTAAAAATCAAAAACTCTCATTGTTAATTTTTAACTTTTAATTTTTAGCTTTTCTGTTTTAAAGGAAAGGATTCATATCATCAACTTCTGGTTCGGGAACCTTCTGTTTTTGTTTTGACTGTGGATTTGACTGTGGATTTGACTGTGGATTTGACTGTGGATTTGACTGTGGATTTGACTGTGGATTTGACTGTCGTTTTGACTGTCGCTCCGGCTTTGATTCCGGCTTTGATTCCGGCTTTGATTCCGGCTTTGGTTCCGGCTTTGGTTCCGGCTTTGGTTCCGGCGGAGCTTGGGGCGCCACCAGCAGCTCTTCTTTCAGCAAAATACTGTCGTCGTCCGCTTTAACCTCTTCGGGTTCTGATGATTCTACTTCTGACATCATCTCGCTTTCAACAACAGATCCTGACGGGGCTACCCCGCTGCGGGCTTGGTCGTAGACTGCTGTCCCCAGCGAGTATAGCAGTTGCTTGAAAGATTCGATCGCGGGTGTGAGTTCCTCGACTGTGATATCGGGGTTAGCCATCGCCTCCCGCAAAGCTGCTGCTGCTGTTTCGGCTTCGGCCTTGAGGTCGTCGCTCAGCAGTTGCGCGTTGGTTTTTAAAGTTACACCACAATTATAGACGAGGGAGTCAGCTTGATTTTTGAGTTCGACGAGTAGAGCGCGCTTGATGTCCTCGTCGGCGTAAAGTTCGGCTTCTTGTCGCATCCGCTCGACTTCGGTTTCGCTCAATCCCCCTGTATTGGAAATTTGGATGCTTTGTTCTTTTCCGGTTCCCTTGTCTTCAGCAGCCACTTTGAGAATCCCGTTGGCATCGATTTCAAAGGTAACTTCGATTTGAGGTACGCCGCGGGGTGCTGGGGGAATGCCTTTGAGCAGGAACTTGCCGAGACTTTTATTGTCTTTAACCAATGCCCGCTCGCCTTGGAGTACGTGAATTTCTACCGAGGTTTGCCCGTCTGCCGCCGTGCTGTACATTTGCGATCGACTGGTAGGAATAGTTGTATTGCGCTCGATTACTTTGGTGAATACCCCGCCCAAGGTTTCGAGTCCCAGGGAGAGCGGAGTCACATCGAGCAGCAGCAAGTCTTTGACTTCACCGCCCAACACCCCGGCTTGAATTGCCGCGCCTACCGCTACAGCTTCGTCGGGATTGACTGATTTATCGGGAGAAACGCCCCCAAAATACTTGCTAATTGCCTTTTGAACTGCCGGAATCCGGGTTGAGCCTCCCACTAAAATAATTCTGTCTATGTCTTTGGGGGTCAAACTTGCGTCTTTGAGGGCTTGAGTCACCGGATCGATCGTCGCTTGCACCAAATGAGCCACCAGTTTTTCAAACTGAGCTTTGGAGAGTTCCATTTCCAAATGCTTCGGCCCTTTGTCGTCAGAGGAGATGAAGGGCAAATTGATTGAGGTGGATTCCCGGTTGGAGAGTTCGATTTTCGCTTTTTCGGCAGCTTCTCGGAGGCGCTGCAAGGCCATTTTGTCTTGTGAGAGGTCACTGCCTTCTTGAGTCCGGAAAGCTTCTACCAGCCACTGGACTATGCAGTCGTCAAAGTCATCTCCTCCGAGATGGTTGTTACCGGAGGTAGCGTTGACTTCAAAAATTCCGTCTCCCAGTTGCAGGATCGAAACGTCGAAAGTACCGCCGCCCAGGTCAAAGACCAAGATTTTTTGTTCGATATTTTGCTTGTCTAGCCCGTAGGAAAGGGCTGCAGCCGTCGGTTCGTTGACGATCCGCAGGACTTCTAGGCCGGCGATCGTACCGGCGTCTTTAGTAGCTTGCCGTTGGGCGTCTGTGAAGTAGGCTGGCACTGTAATCACGGCTTGGGTAACAGTTTGTCCCAAATAAGCTTCAGCATCTTGCTTGAGCTTTTGGAGTACCATTGCCGAGATTTCTTGGGGAGTGTGAACCTTGTTCCGAATTTGGACGTTAACGGTATCGTCTTTGCCTTTTATGCAGGTATAGGGAGTCCGCGCTCGTTCTTCTTCCGTGTCGTCCCACCGCCGTCCGATAAATCGTTTGATACTGTAGACAGTATTTACAGCATTAGTTACAGCTTGCCGCTTGGCTAGTTGACCTACTAAGCGATCGCCCGCCTTGCCGAATCCTACTATACTCGGAGTTGTGCGGCCGCCCTCGGAATTGGCGATCACGACGGGTTTACCGCCCTCTAACACAGCTACGCAACTGTTAGTTGTGCCTAAGTCAATTCCAATAATTTTTCCCATAGCGCCTCATAAAACTTTGTGGGATGTTTGGAAACCTCCAACTACAGGTTGGGGGAGGAAAAACGACTCAGCTTGTTCAAACAAGCATCACCCGACCAGATTTGTAGGAAATAAACTTGATGTCAATCAGGTAATATCAAAGACGGGTAAAAACATTTTTCAGAATTTTTGTAGAAAGCGCTGACCTGCTTTTAGTCATCTTTATAAGAAGTTGGTGAGTCTGCCACCTGGGAACCCCCGAGCTCTATTCGGGGGTCAGTGACTTTGAGGAATGCAGTAACTTGTATCCCGATTAACCTTCGGAACTATCGGGATTTTCATCTGAGGCTACCACAGATAGCCCAGCCGCTGCAACTTTCACTTTGGCGTGCCGCAAGACGCGATCGCCCAGAATGTAGCCGCGTTCTAGTTCTTGGATAATTGTTCCTTCCTCGTGTTCGTCAGTTGGCTCGCTCAGCAGAGCTTCGTGGAGGTTGGGGTCAAACTGTTCACCTTCGGGGCGCATCGGAGAAACCCCGATTTGCTTGAGGCCCTCTACCATTTGCTTGTAAACGCTTTGGTAGCTTTTGTGAATGTTCATTTCGCCATCGGTTTGCGGCTTGATGTGCGATCGAGCGCGCTCGAAATTGTCAATTACCGGCAACAGGGGTTTGATCGTGAGACACCTTGCCTGTAAATCTAGCTCTTCTTTTTCCTTTTGGGTACGCCTGCGGAAGTTTTCAAAATCTGCTGCTAGGCGGAGATTTTGATTTTTCAGTTCTTCTAGTTGAGCGGATGCGACTTGCAACTGAGTTTTTAAAGCCTCTTTTTCCTCGGTTACCTGCGCCAGTTCATTCTTCCAAGGCTCCGCCGCGTCTGCAGTCGGACTATTGGTGAAACTGTCGGTGACGGTAGGCCCGGATGCGTTTGCTGGCGTGCGATCGCCCTGAGCACTTTGATAAGCTCGAGCAAGTTCGAGCTCCCAATCCGCCGATCCGTTCGAGTTTCCTGATGCCGCCGGATTTTCGCTTGCCATTGGCGAACCCTCTGGGGTGGTTTCCCCAGTTGAGTTAGGATCTTGATCTTGCTGTTTTTCCTCGTCAATCATAAAAGCTGCGCGACAGAACCCTATCAATTCTAGCAGATACAGTTAACCCGGTAAATCTAGAGGACTCGAATTGACTGTGTATGGCACAATTTGATACTCCCCAGGGCTGAAGCCACGGGGATTCTTGAATGAATCCGAAAACTCTCAAAGGTGTTATCAAGTCACCTCTAGACGCTCAAAACAACTACCAGTACAAAAGGTATTGCAATTGCGCTTACTTTTAAATTGTTTGCTTTCATAATCCATCACTTTTGCCAGATAGGTACGCTTCACATTCTGCCGTTACTTGTCAGTTATACAGGCTTACTACTCAATGATAGTGGTGGCTCACTGTGCCGGGATTTCTCCGATACTAGAATGCTTCAACACGTAGATGGTTTTTTTACTGACAATTATCTAATTATAACAAATCTTTCAATGAGTTGTGTAAATAAATATTGAAGGCGGTTGAAACCGCTACCGAGTTCCTCCCCATGTCTCAAGCCAGGAGCTTCCCTCTCATTTTTTGATGAAAAGAGGAAAACTCGCCAGAGATCGAGACATTGCTCAAAGCTTTCCATAAAATATTCAAAAGCCCGTTTAGATATTTGCGTATAATATGGCAGCAATGGGGGCAACCCAAGGTTTGTTGGTTCCTGATTTTTAATTAACGCGATCGCATTTACCACAATTTTTATAAGTATATTTTGCTGTTAAGTCTACTACAAGATTTCCCACCTATGAGGCTTGATGTTTCAATGTTTACTTAAAACGATAAGTAGGTCGGCGGAAAAATCCATCAGTATGTAACAAAATATTAAGTCGGGTGACGGGACTTGAATTTAATACGTTGTGTTGGGTAATCTCCTCTTTTTCCTCTAACTTCTACTCCATGAATTACGGCGTAGGCGAGTTCTAATTCATCCTCAAACAAATGTCGCAGCTAATTCATCTTCTTTAATGTGTTGCCACTCTAATTCAATTGGGTTCATTTCGGAACAATATTTAGGCAAGAAAAAAATATATAAACCCTGACCTTCCCACTTTGACCACAACTGTTTAACCTCCTGACATCGGTGTATTGGACCGTTGTCTTGTACAATAATTCTAATCCGTTTCATTTGGGCCGCTTCTTCTGCTTCTTTCTCCATCATCTGAATATAAGCTTTTCGATCAACACCTCCAATTACCAAACCATAGACAAAGCTACTTAAAGGTTCAAAAATCCCCACAATACTTAATCTACGACCTCGATTTTTAGTTTGTTGTATCCGTTTTGCTCACCTTTTTTATAATAGGTATAACTAGGTTTACTCCAGGCACAGAATCCTGATTCATCTAAATATTTTAAGTCAATTTCTCCGGCGGCTGCTGCTAATTCCAGCATATCTAGGTCTGATTGCTTTATTTCTCGCTCTTTGGGGTCTTGTTTTCCTTTATGACTTGGACTAGCTCTTTTCCAAATGATCCCCTTTTTTTTAGTACCCGTCTTAGTCGGTCGGGACTTAATTTAATGGAGCGCTCTTTTTCTAATTTATCAGCTAATTGAAAACTGTTATATGTACCTGGTTCTTTTTTTAAGCATTCTGACAAAAACTCTATATCCTCTTCTTTCCACGCTTGCTTTACCCCTCGACCTGGTTTTTCCCAAAGGCTTTCTATACCAGATTATTCCCATTTATGTAAGACTGCTCTCACTGTTTGTGAAGCCCAGTTAAAGTGAGTAGCTATTTTCTCAACATACCAGCCATCTGCATTTAACCTGATTACTTCTGGTATCCGCTCAATAAATAGGGGTAACAGCAAAAAAGAAGATTCACAATCTAGGCACAGTATGGTAGAATATAAAGCATGACGCAAAAAACATCTGCTGACCAATTAGTAGAGACCTTACTGCAAAGCATTGAGCCATCTGAGATTGCCGACGAATCATTGCGTCGTACTGTGTCCATATTGCTGAATCTTGTAGAGCAATTACAAGCAGAAACCAGAGAATTACGGTCAGAAAATCAAAGATTAAAATCCGAAAATAATCGTCTGAAAGGAGAACAAGGCAAACCAGAGGTTAAAGCCAATAGACCGAAAAAGTCAAAAGAAAACTACTCATCCGAGAAGGAGCGAAAAACACCAAAAAAACATATTAAAAGCAGTAAAAATGCTATCGTCAAAGTTGATGGAGAGCAAATTCTGGAGTATCCTGAAGCAGAACTACCAAAAGATGCAGAATTTAAAGGTTATGAATTCGTAATAGTTCAAGACATTTTACTGAAAACAGATAACGTGTTATTCCGGAAAGAGAAGTATTACTCACCTTCAGAAAAGAAAACATACTTAGCATCGTTACCATCCGGATATGATGGAGAGTTTGGCCCCGGAATAAAAGCGTTAGTTATGAGCCTGTATTACGGGGGAAATATGACTCAAGGGAAGCTATTAGATTTTTTAAGCAATATTGGGATTTCAATGTCAGCCGGTTATTTATCAAATCAGAAGAATAAAAAATTCATCAAAGTTTGAATCAGAATTTAACGAAGTGTATGTATCCGGATTAGCAAGTAGCCCTTGGCAACACTTAGACCAAACAAGTGCGCGTGTTAAAGGAGTAAATCATACTACAAATATAATTTGCAACCCATTATATACAGTTTATTCTACAACCTTAAGAAAAGACCGATTAAGCGTACTTGGAGTATTACAAAAGAACCTAGAACTTGAGTTTATTCTATCTCCACTTACTTACCAGCTATTAGATAAGTTCAATGTACCCCAGAAGTGGAGCCATCAAATTAAAGGATTGCTAAGAGAAATTCCGTTGAAGGGTGATGAGTTTAACTTCTTGCTGAATCAAAATCTGGGTTCTGTAGGCTCTCAACATCGTACCAGGATTTTAGAGGCAGCAGCGATTGCTTTTTATGCTCAGCAATCCCAGATTCCGGTAATAAAAACTCTGGTGACTGATGATGCACCCCAGTTTAAATTACTCACAGATGATTTATTTTTATGTTGGGTGCATGAAGCAAGACATTATAAAAAGTTAAGTCCATTTGTTACTTGTCATCAAAAAAAGTTAGACAAGTTTCTTGATGATTTTTGGGATTACTACCGAGAATTATTAGCTTACAAAAACTCTCCATCTGGGTTAGAGAAGCTCAGACTCAAATCAAATTTTTTGGAAATTTTTGGCAGTCTAAGTGGTTATGAACAATTAGATGAACGAAAAAAATTAACTTTGAGTAAAATATCAGAGTTGCTTTTAGTTTGGGAGCATCCGGAATTACCTTTACATAATAACCCGGCCGAATTAGCTGCTAGAACAATCGTGCAGCGACGAAATATTAGTTATGCAACCCAAACTTGTGAAGGAACTAAGGCGATGGATGTTTTCATGTCTCTGGTGGCGACTACCCGCAAATTAGGAATTAGCTTTTTTGAATATATGCACGACCGTATTTCTCACCTGGGAAATATTCCATCTTTGGGGATGATTATTCGTCAACAATCTTCGGTTTATTCTTTGGGTGTGTCCTGGGATTATTGAAGAAATTCAAAAAAACATAAATGCTCTGAATTATTGGTCCTTGATTCCTTTAGTAAGTGTCGTATAAACCCACGGTTAATTGTGACTTTAGTGGCTAAAAAAGACTATGACATCCTTGATTTTATGATTAATAATACGTCATATTCTACTATGCTGTTCCTAGATTGTGAACCTTCTTTTTTTGCTGTTACCCCGATTTATTGAGCGGATACATCGCAGAAATTAGCGAAAGTATCGTCGATATTGCCTCTAGGCAAAGCGTACCTCAACAAATAAACTCGCTGTTTCGGCGGTCTTTGATTGAAAAAACGGATGGGTTATTCTTCTTGCAACCTGTTGTCATGGAATCTGTAACGTCACGATTCATTCAGCAAGTTTATACAGAATTTGAGACTTCTGAGATTGACCTATTGCAAAGTCATTCCTTGATTCGAGTGCATGCTAAAGATTATGTGCGAGAGACGCAATTGCGGCTGATTGTACAACCTGTAATTGAACGACTTTTGTCTCGTTATGGCAGTGTATCAGAGATTGAAGAAAGAGCCAGGAAAATATTAGAACAGGAGCGACAAAAACTAGGATATATCGCAGGCAACTTGATCAATCTTCTGGTGCAGCTTCAAGTAGATTTATGCGGTTCTGAATTTTCTGAATTAGTAGTTGCCGAAGCCGACTTGAGGCAGGTTAATTTGGCAGGGGTCAATTTTCAAAATGCTGATTTAGCCAGATCTATTTTTTCAGAGACATTGGGGATTGCAATGTCGATCGACATGAGCATGGACGGTCAAATCGTTGCCGTTGGCGATTCAAGCTGCATGGTGTATCTCTGGAATATCGTCACCCATCATACTACTAGCCACCTTTGAAGGACATACCGGCTGGGTGTGGTCGGTTGTCTTTAGTCCAGATGGCAACACCTTAGCCAGCAGCGGTAGTGATACTTCAGTGCGGTTGTGGGATGTGCACAGTGGTGAGTGCTTGCGGGTTTTAACCGGACACACCGGCTGTGTTTGGTCAGTGAGTTTTAGTCCAGACGGTCAACGGTTGGCCAGTGGCAGCGACGATCGAACCGTGCGTGTGTGGAATTTGCAAGGGGAATGTCTCCATATCTTGAAGGGGCACACGCAAAACGTTCATTCGGTTCACTTCTGTCGGGACAATCAAACCTTAGCCAGTGGCAGTCATGACACATCGATTCGGATTTGGAATGCGATCGATGGGGATTGCTTGGGGATGTTACAGGGGCATAGCGAAGGAGTTCGTTGTGTGCGGTACAGCCCGGATGGTCAACTGCTGGCAAGTAGCTATCTCGATGGATCTATTCGACTTTGGAGTGGAAATGTCCACTCTAAATTCGATCGGTCAAATCTTGATTTCAAGCTGTTAAATGGTCACACTAATTGGGTTAGGAGCATCGTGTTTAGCCCGGATGGTGACATCTTGGCGAGTGGAAGCGACGATGGCACCCTGCGCCTTTGGAGTGCAGAAGATGGACAGTGCATCAACGTTCTGGGCGGTCATACCGAGGGGATTTTTGCCAGAGGCAATCGGGGGTCAGCTACTGGTGAGTGCCGGTCAAGATCAAACTGTTCGGCTGTGGAATTTGCACGGACAAAGCCTCAAAACACTGCGCGGACGTACCAGCGGTATTCGCTCCATGAGCCTGAGTCCAGATAGTCAAACCCTTGCCAGCAGAGGTCAGGATGAGGCGATTCACCTGTGGCATTTGCAGTTCGATGACAGCGACACGCCGCTGATCCCTTATAAAACCTTGCAGAGAGCGACCGATTCGACTTCGCATTTAACCAGTTGGACTTCAAGTTTAAGCTTTAGCCCCGATGGTCAAACTGTGGCAACCAATGGACAAGATGGCTCGATTTTGGTATGGAATGTGCATACGGGTCACCTTGATCGGTTGTCGGGTCATGACGCGCCTGTGTGGGCAGTTCTGTTCAGTCCAGGGGGGCAAATCCTGGCAAGCGTCAGTTACGATCGCACCGTGCGACTGTGGGATGTACAGACTCATCAATGTTTGCGAGTGCTGCGCGGTCATCAGGATAGCGATCGGGCGATCGCATTTGATACCAGCGGTCAATATCTCGCTAGTGGCAGTTCTGACCACACCATCCATCTTTGGGACGTGCAAACTGGAGAGTGTCTGCGGGTTTTGCAGGGTCACGCTAGCGGAATTTTTACGCTGGCATTCATTCCCAACGCTCAACAGTTGATCGGCGGTAGTTTTGACCAAACCATCCGAATTTGGGATGTGCAAACCGGAGAGTGTTTGCGGGTTTTGCGGGGGCATATCGGTGGAGTTTGGTCTATTGCCATCAGCCCTAATGGTCAAATCTTGGCAACTGGCGGTGGCGATCAAACCGTTCGTCTGTGGAATCTGCTTTCAGGAGAGTGCCTGCAAGTGTTGCACGAGCATACGAGTTGGGTAACTTCGGTACTCTTTAGCTCTGATGGTCAATTTTTAGTCAGTGGCAGTGACGATCGCACGATTAAGCTATGGGATGTAGCGACAGGACGCTGTATTAGAACTTTGATGGTCGATCGACTTTATGAAGGCATGAATATTCAAGGGGCAACTGGTTTAACGGGCGCTCAAAAAGTCACTTTGAAAGCGTTAGGTGCGATCGCGTAGCCTGCGCGTAGCGCGTATCGAGCGTTGAGACAACTGACTAAACAAGGGAGCTTCACTGGCAGAATATTCCGATCGCAGTCCAAATGGGTTCTATAGAAATAGACCGCTTAAGTTGGATCTTAACTCAAATAACTTGAGTGGTCTAAATCGACTGAAAGTTGAACAATGGACACAACTGATTAAAAGCTAGGTGAACCACCAGGGCAACCAATCAGAGCATTCAGAAAACAATCCACTCAACGAGGATAAAAGCATGAACGCTGTCATGAACTTACAAACAACCAACAATTCATTGGAACAGTTTTACCAACAACTGTTGAAGAGTCCAGAGTTGCAAGCAAAACTCAAATCAGCCAGAGATCCTGAAAGTCTCTGCCAAATGGCAGTTCAACTGGGTGAGGAGATGGGCTACCACTTCACGATCGAACAAGCTCGTGCAGCAATGGCGATCGAAGTCGCTATGGGTGGAGATGTCCTAGAAGAAAGCAACTTGTCTACTCGAAACTCCCCAGTAGCATACGCCGCCTGCTATTACTGTGGCGGCGGTAAGTAAGGTGAATGCGTGGTCTAAATCGACTGAAAGTTGAACAATGGACACAACTGATTAAAAGCTAGGTGAACCACCAGGGCAACCAATCAGAGCATTCAGAAAACAATCCACTCAACGAGGATAAAAGCATGAACGCTGTCATGAACTTACAAACAACCAACAATTCATTGGAACAGTTTTACCAACAACTGTTGAAGAGTCCAGAGTTGCAAGCAAAACTCAAATCAGCCAGAGATCCTGAAAGTCTCTGCCAAATGGCAGTTCAACTGGGTGAGGAGATGGGCTACCACTTCACGATCGAACAAGCTCGTGCAGCAATGGCGATCGAAGTCGCTATGGGTGGAGATGTCCTAGAAGAAAGCAACTTGTCTACTCGAAACTCCCCAGTAGCTTACTGCCATAGCTGCGGCGGCAGTAAGTAAGGTCAATACATTGACGGCGATGCGAGTGTGAAGGATAGCTGGTGTCAAGCAGCAAGTTTGATTAGTTCTTTGAAACTTCCCCTAAATCTAACACTCCATCTTTTGTGAAAGGTAAATTGTAGAACTCAACTATCCGGTTGATGTTTCTACTTTTACTTTTCCTAATAATCGTGTAATACTAATTAATTTAGAAAAATGGTAATTGCTCAACCCCCTTGACAAGAAGACAAGATAGACATTAGATAAAGGAATGGAAAAACTCCCCGACCTAAAA
>NZ_JAUBRI010000033.1:0-76641 GCF_036701795.1 Microcoleus sp. N9_A1 | reverse complement strand
GTTTTTGAGCAACAGCTTGCCTGAGATTCAAAGGTGGCTACTTCTAGCTGTGCTCATTTTTTAGTCTAAACTACAGTTACAACGATCGCCATCCCGAACCTCAAGATATCTTTTGGATTGTAGAAGTTGCTCAAACTAGCTTGAAGAAGGATTTAGAGTTGAAAGCCGCCATTTATGCCGAGGCAGAAATTCAAGAATATTGGGTTTTAAATTTGTCTGCTAAGCAAATGATCGTGTTTCGCTATCGGGAGAATGGCGAGTACGCTACAGAGCAAAAGATCGAGGCTGGAACGGTTATACCGCTGGCATTTCCCGACATTCGCGTATCCGTTGAGAGACTTTTCGGGTGATTGGGATCGATCGCCACAAATTTTTACAAAAATAGTTGATTTTTCAGAACGGTTGTGTTATACTAGGTTAGATGCGGGAGTATAGCTCAGTTGGTTAGAGCAGGTGACTCTTAATCTCAAGGTCGAAGGTTCAAGTCCTTCTACTCCCATCCCCAATAACCTACTATTCACAAGGCTTTGAGGCTTTAAACTGTCTGTAGTATGTCGTTCTTCGCCCATTTGGCGCTCACGATGGCAGTCAACGGCTGTAGCGGTTCGATGCGTCGGGGTGTTTGTGTTGTCGGATTTTTAATGCCGATCGACCGCTCGGCTCATCCGATCGATAAAAGTGCGATCGCCCAAGCTATTTTTAAACTGAATAACAACAGGAAATGGTGATTAGCTATGATAGCAAATCTCTCGGCGCGCTGCTATGCGGGTGATCGCGATTTAGATGCGATCGCACATTTAATCAATACTTGCGAAGAAGTCGATCGGCTGGATCAAGGCACTTCAATCTCCGAATTACAACAAGAATTTAACGAACCTTCCCTAGATGTAGCGCGCGATATCTGCCTTTGGGAAGATGCGGAGGGAAAATTAATCGGTTTTGCTCAGTTGTCGGTTTCTGAACCGGGGGAAGTCATCGACGGTTGGCTGTCGTTTCGGGTCCGCCCCGACGCGCGATCGGGCGACGTGGAAGCAGCCGCGATCGCCTGGGGTGAAGTGCGGATGCGCGAGGTGTCTGCGATGCGGAGCGCGCCCGTGAAGCTGCGATCTTGGGCTCGCGCTGAGGATTGCGATCGCATTTCTGTGCTCGCAAGTTGCGGTTTCAGGGCCGATCGCTATTTTTTCCGCATGGCGCGATCGCTCTGTGAACCAATCCCAGAACCGCAATTTCCCGAAGGTTTCTTGCTGCGTCAAGTCTCCTGCCAACAGGATGCGGAAGCTTGGGTAGAAATGTTCAACCAGTCGTTTATCGACCACTGGAACCACCACGATTTTACAGTAGAGAAATCCAATTACTATTCAACTCTACCCAATTACAGAAACGATCTAGATTCGATCGCTGTTGCAGCAGACGGCACTTTTGCCGCTTTTTGCTACTGCGAAATTAACCCCGAGGAAAACGATCGCACCGGCAGAAACGAAGGCTGGATTGGTGTTCTCGGTACGCGGCGCGGCTTCCGCAAAATTGGATTGGGACGAGCAATGTTGCTGGCTGGTTTGCATCGACTCAAAGCTGCCGGTGTCGAGACTGCTATTCTCGGCGTCGATGCTGAAAATTCCTGCGGTGCGCTGCGGCTTTACGAATCAGTAGGCTTTCACAATATTCGCAATAGCATTTCTTATGTTAAGGATATTTAATTGATAGGGACTTACTCACATCTTGCACCATTCTCACGAACAGGCTGTCCGGCCTGTTCCACAAGAAAATTCACTCTTTGTGGAACAGGCCGGACAGCCTATTCATAAAAAGCTTATTGAGAATGGTGCAACATCTCAGGACTTACGCACTCCGACCCAAGAAACCCGGTTTTTTACCGGATATGCGGGTAGCAACGAAATATTTTCCTGAAAAAACCAGGTTTCTCGCCACTGGTGTAAGTTTTATCTAAAAAACTTTTGCTACCCCCTTGACACTTGTGTAGTATAAATGTAGTATATAAATATGGAAAGCGCAGGACAAGCAAAAACCTGTATTTTTCGTGCAAATTCTGAACCTTGACAACTAAATATTGCTCAAAATTTCAACGAACATCAATTTGAAAGTCTTGTAAGATAGACTCGATGGTCATGTTGTTACTTTATACGAGACTGTTCAGTTACAAACTGACTCGGCCCGAGTCAGGTGTTGTACGAAATCAGTCTAATTTCAACGAATTTGATGCGGATTCAGAACAGACAAGTTCTGCCAGGTTAGAATCAACCAAAAAGGCTGAGGAAATCCGCAAAATAAAACAAGCTTATCATTTAGAACGGCGATTCTTTCAGTAAAGATTATCAGACTTCGTGAATCTTTACCGATACTGGCAATTTGCTAAGTCTCACAAAAAGCCAAAGTCGAGAGCAGATAAGCTACTAATCCAAAATCCAAAATTGCTCTAGGAGGTATCGGTAATGGTTCACATTCGTTTTGAAGGACGTTCCTACGATCTGGCCGAAGACCAACTGGGTATCGCGGCAGGAATGAGCGACAAGACTATTAAGGAACGTCTGGCAAATCATTTTGAGGTCAAGGGCGATCGCTTCGAGTCTTACGTTCTGGATCGCCGTCCCAGCGGCGATTTAATTGTTCGCCCAGAAGCCGTTTACGGCTAGAAATTCACTTAAAGCACGTATTAGGCAGCGCACCCCAACTAAAGAAGCTTACAAACTGGATACGTTCGACTTAAAATCGAATTGTAGGTTCAATTCCTACTTGCCGCGAGGCTAAAGCTTCTCTGACTTGTGCGCTGCCTTTTATAGCTGAATTTTTTATATCTATCCGGCGCTGAAAAGTTCCACTTCGCGCCCCAACAAAGGAAGCTTACATACTAGCTCATTGGTAGAGCAATTCCCTTTTAAGGAACTGGTCGCGGGTTCAACTCCTGCGTATGTGCCAACGGCTTTCTTGACTTGCGCGAAGTGACCTTTTAGGCGCTATAAACTCTTGTTGTTAATTCAGGATAATAATTAAGTAATCCTGTTTGTATTGAAGACTTCCGTCCTCAAAAATAAATTGGGTATTAGCCATGAGAAAAAAACTGGCAATTTACCGATCGCCCAAGGAGATAGACAGTCTGATTCATGCCTTCCAAGAAGGCAACCTGTCGCGAAGTCAATGGACGCACGAAGCACATTTAACCGTTGCCCTTTGGTATCTGTGTTATGACTCAGAGCAAGAAGCGATAAATGCGATTCGCAATGGCATTAAACGTTACAATTCGGCTCAAGGAATTGAAGCTACAAAAGATAGCGGGTATCACGAAACACTAACTCTGTTTTGGGTGCGAACTATTCGCGGGTATCTCGCCGATGAAAGCCAAAATCGCTCGATCGTACATCTGGCTAACGGTTTGATTGCAAAATATGCCGATCGCACTTTACCATTTCGCTATTACACCCGCGATCGGCTGATGTCTTGGGAAGCTCGGATTAATTGGGTTGAACCAGACTTGAGATCCCTTGAACTAGAAACAGTTTCCCTCAAATAATTTTCAATAGCAGTTTTTGCCGCGCCCCAATCGCGAGAGCTTACATACAGACCCTATTAGGTTTAGCCATAGGTTTACTAAAAAAAGCTCCCCAAACTTGCGCGGTGATTTTTAAATTTCACTCGCTAGCGTGCAACAACTGCCAACCGCCGATTTTTGGATATTCCTTACAATCAAAAATCGAAAATCAAAAATCGAAAATCGAATTGGGAGGTAGCACCAATGAATGTATTAGAACGCGATTTACGTTTGGAAATGCTCAACAGTCTGCTCACCACTCCTCACCGACAATTGGAAAAGGTGACAGAAATTCACAAGTTAATTGTCGAATTAGACCCGATTTTTTACGGTCACTTAGCGGTGTGGTATCAGCGTCAAGGCGACGTGCGCGACCACAAGGAAGTTTTTGTCGGAAATTTGCTAACCTCGGCGCTGACGGAACACCGAGATGCCGGTTTTATGATGCTGCAAGAGTTTCCTCCCTACGAGGTTTCGCGGATTGTGGACTTTATGAAGCAGCACCAGAATAAGGTGCCCCGCAGCGCGCGCACTGCTGTCACTCGCTACCTGAAATCGCGGGAAAAGAATCCGCAGTTTTTCGATCGCGCCGCCATCCGCAACCGCAAGGCGATGAAGCATTTGTACGCAACGCTGCACGTCAAGCCGAGCGATCGAGCTAATGCTATTCTGTTTAAAGACAATCCGCCGGAAGACTCTCTGGCATTCGTTTTGAAGCAGTTAGCAAAGGCGGCGACACCTGCGGAACAGGCGAATTTGATTGTTGAGTACAAGATTCCGTATACGATCGCAGTTGGTGCGATCAGACAGCTAACGCCAACGGTGTTAGCAGCGCTGATTAACTCGATGTCGCCGCAGGAAGTCATCAACAATTTGAAATCGATTCAGTCTCGCGGCGCGATGGATCACCCGGAAGTCAAGCAGTTGATTGACTCGAAGCTGGATGAAGCCACAAAGTGCGATCGGGTTTCTGCTTACAAAGCGAGTGTTGCGGGCGCGGGCGCGAAATTCGACGCAGCCACGGCGGCGAAGCTGGAAGCGGTGACAAACGAACAGGTGAAGAAGCGCGGCAAGATTGTTAAAGCAACCGGTTTGTTGATTGACAAGTCGGGAAGTATGGAAAGTGCGGTCGAAGTTGGCAAACGTCTCGCTGCTATGATTTCGGGCATTTCCGAAGCTGCGCTGTTCGTCTACGCCTTTGACACGATGCCGTACCCAGTCCAAGCAAACGGCAGCGAATTGACCGATTGGGAGCGCGCATTCAAGCACATTCGCGCTGGTGGCGGCACTAGCTGCGGTTGCGCGGTGGAAGCAATGCGGATTAAGAAGCAGGTTGTCGAGCAGTTCATTATCGTAACAGATGAAGGGGAAAATTCTGCACCTTATTTGGCAGATGCTTATCAGAATTACTGCCGCAGTTTGGGGGTAATTCCTGATGTGCTGATTGTGCGAGTTGGCGCTTACTGCGAATATGTTGAAAAGCAATTGAAGGAGAAGCAAGTGTCGGTGGAAACGTTTACGTTTGCGGGTGATTATTACTCGTTGCCGAATTTAGTGCCGATGTTGTCTCGTCCTTCGCGGCTGGAGTTGTTGATGGAAATTCTGGATGTGCCTTTGCCAGTCAGGGATGACAAGTGATATAATTTACGCATTGCCCGTCAGTTATGCTGGTGGGCAGTGTTTACCCTTATATCTTCTAGCAGAGAGCATAAGGTTGAAAAAATGATCCAGGGTTTGCCAGATGAGTGCTGAGGGTGAGAGCGATCGCGTAGAACGTCAAGCCGTTTTCGAGCCTGAGTTTTTAGAAGACCTAGAATATTGGGTACAAACTGACCGCAAGATGGCGTTACGCTTCATCAAAATGGTCAGAGAAATTCTGCGAGACCCGTTTAAAGGAATTGGCAAGCCGGAACCCCTAAAATACGAATTTTCTGGCGCGTGGTCGCGTCGATTGAATCAACAACATCGTATTGTTTATTTAGTGAGTGATGACCGTGTTAATTTTCTGAAAGGGCGCTATCACTACGAGTAAAGCGATAAAAGTTTAGACCTTAAGTTAGTGGGAGTTAAAATTTTATGTCAACTGAGATTACATACATTGAAGCTGAAGCAAATTTAGAAAACCTGTGCACTCGTGCTGTTGAAACTGGGGAAGTAATCGTCATTACTAGGCCAAACGGCAAAAATGCAGTTTTGATTTCTGAGGCAGAATTAGAAAGTTTGCTAGAAACGCTTTACTTGTTGCGTTCTCCTGCTAATGCAACTCGCTTGTTAATGGCACTGAAACGAGCTAAATCAAGAGTTACTCAACCTCAGACGCTTGATGAAATTTGCACAAAATTTGGGCTTGATGAAGATGCCGATGGACTCGATCCGTCAGACCCAGTTATGCTAGAGGGAATGCGTCAACATCATCGACATTTGGCAGAAACAGAATCGCAGAATTTTCGGAGTGCAATGTGATCTCGCAAGTGTTCGCGATATAATTCTAATCTAACCGTATTTGATATTACTCCCAAACATCTCCCTCAATATCCTCAAGCGGCAACTTTTTCCCGATTCAGAATTCTTCTCTAGTTTTCTCGATAATTTCTCGTAACTCTGGATTGGCGATGGATGACACTAACTGGGAATCCGCACCAGCCAAAGCCGCGCGCAGCTTGGGCGAAGTGAGTGCGGGATATTTCTCTAACACCTGCTTTTCTGTCCATCCCGCCGCAAACAGCCCCAGCAAGAATTCTACAGACAATCGAGTTTCAGGCGCTGCTGGTTGACTTGTTGAAGTTTTCGGGTTGGGATGAATGAGCTTTCGCCAGTCCATTGTTTTACTTAAACGATTTGGGAAGATTTCGCCAATTAATTATAGTACATTTGGACACAGTATAAACACGGGGAGCGTTGACTGACTCTGTAAATTGATACCGCAGAGCAGATCGTTTCCCGATTTTCCGATTAAATTGTTATTACGATCGCAGTACAGCACTTTCTTATAGACTAGACTGATGGGGTGCCGATCGGGCGATCGACCTTTTTGCTTCTATCCGTTTCATTGTCAATTCAGTGCCAAAGCCCGATCGTACTAAATCTCAGCCCATTGTGCAACCCACAATACAACTACTTTAACTTCTTAAAACTATGGGAAAAAAGTCGAAAGCCAAAAAATCCCAGGTCAAAAAATCCAGTTTGCTCTCCCAGCGACTGCAAGAAGCTCTCGATCGAGGCAGTAAAGTTTGGATTAAAACAAATAATAGCAGTTTCGGCGGCATCCCGATTAATTTGTTCGGGGAGTTTGCGGAACTTTTGGTGATAGTTCCCCCTAACGAACAGGCGGAAAATATCGATGCTTACGGACAAGTTACGTGGCTGATTAGACTCTCTGATATTATTGCACTCGCTTACCCTACTGAATACTGGTCTAAAGATAGATTAGAAAGTTTGCTGCCACCTGATGCAGTTACTTCCGAAGTAGGAGATTAACTGTAAGGTGCACATGGTGCGCCCTACTTTTCGCTGATTTGTATTTGGTAAGGTGCGCCTAGCGCACCCTAATTTTACTATTTTTTAACCGGTTTTACGACCAAAAAAAGACACTGAGCCGACCAATTTTTATCACTTTAATTAGTCGTTGCAAGCTGAAAGCTTGATTTTACAGTTACCGCCATCTAGCTCGCTGCAAGCGGCGAGAGCTTGAGCTTCTGCTGCTTCTTGATCGTCGCCCCAGCCCGCACCTGCTCCTCCTGTACCTACGGCGATCGCTCCACAATTATTCCTATTATAGGTCAGCGCTTTGCAGTCGTTCGCACCTCCGGTTTCTTCATTGCAGAAGCGTACTGCTGCGTTTAGTGCTGCTTGCTTTGTAGCATGATCCCAACTAATACCAGTGGCGTCAGTAGTCGCAGAATAAGCAGTAGCTCCATAGGTGCTCTGAGCTTTAGCTACCTGAACCGAGCCAAAAATAGGAAGTGTGAGAGCTGTCACTACAACCAACTTAGAAAAGAGCTTTTGCAGCATATTTACTTTAGATATTTACAAGGTAAAATTTGGAGTCTCGCTCAATATTATATTAGGATATTCATTTGTGTCAAGACTGTTTATAAATCTTTATGTTTGTTTGATGTAAAAGTGTGTTATGTAAAAAAAATAAGACAGGAATTACGCATTCCGACGCATAGAAACCGGGTTTTTTAGCGAATCGGCGGGCGCGAACGAAATATTTTCGTAAAAAACCAGGTTTCTGATTCCCTATGCGTAAGTCCTGTAAGATTACGGAGGTCAATTCAGTGGCAGATATCCGCAAAATTATCAGCAAACTCGCGGCCCAAGAAGGGCAGCTACTCGATACCCAATTCCTAGCTCCTTGCGTGCGCGGAGGAAGCGTGCGGATCAGGGTTAGCTCAATGGTTTATACTTTTCAACCCCAGCCGCAAAAATTTGAAGGATGGGCTATTTTTACCCCTATTAATGAGAAAATAGCTGCGGTGATTGAGGAGCCGAGTTTGCCGCAAGTTGCCGAGTATTTGCAACTGCTTGTACCCGTTCGCTTGCATTTGGCTTGCGTGCTGCAAGGGCAAACTTGGCTGGCATATCCTGTTAACGAATCTGATGCTAAACAGCGCACTGGTGTTGCGAAACCCGTACCAGTCCATTTAGTAAGTGAAGGTTCGCAGTTTGAGCCGATTGTTGCGCGCTGGGACGGTGATTGTTTGTGGTTTGAAGAGATAGACAGACGCGCCGATCCGCTGCCGTCTGAGAAGTTAAAAGCAGGTTTACAAAAGTTGATTTTACCTCAAGATGTTCGCTTTAAAGGGATGACACCGGAAATGCGAACAGTTTATGAGTTGGTGTCCCGAAATATTAAAGATTTCGATCCGAAAGTGCGGGAAGAAAAGCGCTTGCAGCGGGCGTTGAAAATGGGTGGCGGTGAATTGCGGGATTTTTGCGACCGCGAAAATTATTGGCTGGTTGAATGGACTAGCGGCAGTGGAGAACATCATAGTTCTGCGATCGCCAAAAATGACTTAACAGTAATGAGTGCTGGCATTTGTCTCAGTGGCTTGGACAAAGATTTCGACTTGCAGTCATTAGTCGGAGTAGTCGAAAATCGATAAAAATCATCAATTCTGTCAACTATCAACTGTCTACTGTCAACTGTCATGAGTATATTTTTTCACGAACAACTTTACAGAAGTGCCGCAGTGATGTCCCAGATCAAAAATTTCCCGGTAACGGTGTGCGGCGCGGGTGCTTTGGGTGCGAATATTGTAGAGAGTCTGGCGCGATCGGGCTTTTGTCAGTTAAAAGTCATCGATCGCGATCGCATCGAGGAGCGCAACCTTTCCACTCAACCCTATTATCGATCGGACATCGGCGCATTCAAAGCCAAAATTCTCGCCAACAACCTCTACCGCGCTTTGGGAGTCAGCATTGACGCGCACTCAAAAGAATTGACACCCGCAAATGCCGATCGGCTGCTTGCCAACAGCGCCACAGTCATCGATACTTTTGATAACAGTGTCGGGCGGCAAGCAGTCAAGGATTACTGTGCGAGTGCCTCCCTTCCATGCGTACACGTCGGATTAGCTGCAGATTACTCCGAAATAATTTGGAACCAACACTATCGGGTTCCTTCAGCCGCGAATGATGACGTTTGCGATTACCCGCTGGCGCGAAACTTGGTAATGCTGACGGTTGCAGTTGCCTGCGAAGTAATTGTGACGTTTGCTGCTACCAAAGAGCAACAAAATTTAACTTGCACGATCGGAGATTTTGCAGTAAAGCCACTTATATTGTAGAATGTCGGTTGACTGTTGCCAGAAACCAGGTGAATCGAGATTGGATGCCCCCATCCCAGAAACCCGGTTTCTCACCCTCAAACAATCGTCCAACTTGCAAAAAACGCTTGAGAAAATTAACAGGGAAAGTATGGTTGGATCGCAGACTTTTTATTATTTACTTGCAGTTCTGGGCTTATTAGTTTTGACTGGCGCAAATGCAGCAAACTATACAGCGGGCAGCGCAATTTGCCCCACTAATGATTGCCACGAACCAGTAGTAAGACACCATAAAAGGATTTTAAAATGTGGCTCGAAAGGGCACGATGTGAAGAAACTGCAAAAGTTGTTGAACGCGCGGGGCTTGTCCCGACACCCGATCGTAATTGATGGCGTTTTCGGTCCGACAACCGAAGATGCAGTGAAAAAATTTCAGCGACAAGCGGATATTCCTGTAGACGGAGTTGTGGGAGGCAAAACTTGGGACAGACTGTTTGCTAGTTCCTAAATTTAAGCACCGGACAACAAAAGTTCCTAAGTCAGTCGATTTTAGATTTTAGATTTTAGATTTTAGATTTTAGATTTACTCGATAACAGATGAATCTGGAAGCTTAAACTCTGTAATCTAATTTTTCTTCTAGACCCTCGATAGCCTCGGAAAGCAAGTACCTGTGTTTGGGTGGAGTCATCTTTGGTAATAATTAATCACTGCGGTTTGTAGTTGCACAGAGAGTGCATTTTGTGCAACTACAGACACTGAAGCTGCAATCAACAATCAATCGCATACTAGATTGCTAATGAATGAAGTTTTAGATTTTTGGTTTGGTCGATCGCACTCTCCTGAGTTTGGCAAAGTTCAAAAGAAATGGTTTGAAAAAAATGCGGATTTTGATGCAGAAGTGCGATCGGGCTTTATGCAGCAATACGAACTAGCCGCCTCCAGTAAACTCGATTCATGGCAAGATTCCCCCGACAACTGCCTAGCATTAATTCTACTGCTAGATCAATTTCCGCGCAATATGTTTCGCGGAACGCCTCAAGCATTCGCCACAGACAGCAAAGCTTTAGCCACCGCCGAATACGCTCTTAATCATAACTTCGATCGCGAATTGCTGACTGTACAAAAATGGTTTATTTATCTGCCTTTTGAACACAGCGAAAACTTAGAAAACCAGCAAAAATATGTCGAACTATTTCGCCAACTCAGCGGCGATACAGACAGCGATTCAGTCATTGAATACGCGCAGAAGCATTGGGAAATAATCGAGCGTTTTGGGAGATTTCCCCACCGCAATGAAATTCTCGGCCGCGAAACAACCCCCGAAGAAGCAGAGTTTCTGAGACAACCTGGTTCGGGATTTTAAAGCGCGTGCCCAAAACCTTTAGGCTACTTAAATTATCAATATGTGCTTCAAACACCAAGAATATATGGAACAATTAATAGGATTTAAACTAAGTAAATTTCCTCTAACTCTCAGAAGCATAGTCAATTTAGAGTATTTCGACGGCCCGCTACTATCGCTTTTTGAGAATGAATACGGCGATAGCTATCTTTATTCTTGGTGCGATGTAGATAATTTGTACAATCGGTGGTTGGTTTTCAGAGTTGCACAACTAACTCTGAAGCTTTACATAGAGGGACAAGTTTCATTGCACGAGTTAATTGTAAATCCTGTTGACGGATTTCTCTATTCATTAGATATAGACAATGATTTACAGGTGAAAAACACTTATTTAATCCTGCCTGAAAATTTACCTGCAATCTACTTGCCCGAAACAGATTCCTATTACGAACTGTCTGATTTGAATCGCGAAACTGCGGCAGAAGATAGGTTATTAATTTTTCAAAAACTTTCCGGTGAATCTCAACTTAGCAAGGTTTGAAGCTGACTAAAAAACCAGATACCCGAATTCTTGAAAAAGTCGGGCTCTAATCGATCGCCCAATCGTCAGCCGCGATACTGCACTCGATAAATCCGGTTATTCGCTTCCTCAGTAAACAGCAAACTCCCGTCAGGTAAAACCAGCAAACCAACCGGCCTCCCCCAAGTTTTCGGGCCCGACGGATCTGTGAGAAAACCAGTCAGAAAATCCTCATAATAACCTTGAGGGCGTCCGTTCGCCGCATTAAAAGGTACAAACACGATTTTATAACCAGTTCCAGCGTTGCGATTCCAACTGCCGCGAAACGCCACAAAAGCCCCGTTCAGGAATCTTTTGGGAAACGTTTTGCCGTCGTAAAACTGAAGCCCCAAAGCCGCCGAGTGCGCCTGAAACAGCACGTCCGGCATTAATGTTTTAGCCGCTAAATCAGGTCGATCGCTATTGCCGTTTCTAGCGTGGCGCGGGTCGAGCAAATTCGGCTTAAAATAAGTGTAAGGCCAGCCGTAAAACTCGCCTTGACGAATTCTTGTCAAGTAATCCGGCACCAAATCATCTCCCAAACCGTCGCGTTCGTTGACTGTCGTGTAGAGTTGATTGGTTTTTGGGTGAAAATCCAATCCCACGGGATTTCGCAAACCGGAAGCAAAAATTTGCTTGTTTTGGCCGTCCAAATTCATCACTTGAACAGACGCCCTCGGCAGCGGTTCGACATCGGCATTAGACTGCGATCCAACTGAGACGAAAAGCTTGCTATTGTCTGGGGAAACGACAACATTTCGCGTCCAGTGTTGGTTGTAGCCGCCGCCCGGTAAATCAGCAATTTTTTGACCAGTACCTGTCAATTGTTCCTGCCCTTTTGTGTAGGGAAATCGGCGGACTTCAGCGGTATTCCCGAGGAAAAAATAGCGATCGGCAAAAGCCATACCAAAGGGAATATTTAACCCGTTTTGGCCACTTGCAAAAGTCTTGCGAACCTCAGCAACGCCGTCGCGGTTGGCATCTCGCAACAGCGTAATCCGATTCTGGCGCGTTTCTGTTACCAAAACATCGCCTGTCGGCGTCAAAGCCAGCCATCGGGGAGCGTCTAAATTGTCAGCAAAAACGTTGACGACAAAGCCAGGAGGCACTCGCAGGACGGGCGATGCGGGAATCGGTACTACTTGAGGAGGTTTTGAGGCGCTGTCGCTGGCTCCTGGCTGCGGCAAAGAAGTTGCAACAATGCGGATTGGCTGCGGCGACAGCGGTTTGGTCGGTACAATTTGATTTGTCCCAACATTTACCACCGGTGCACGGGAGGGAATTTGCGACAGGGGGCCGTTGTCGTCCACAGCAGGGGCGATCGCATCTGTAGCTCGATCGCACGCCATCATCGGCAACAGCAGAATTAGCAGCAAGAAACGCAGGTAATACATAGCAGCGATTGCTCCACAATTGCTGGACAATTCTATTATTCTAACTGCTATTAAACAGCTAAGCCACCGCCGACGCGGTGGCTTAATTCCATTTACTGATACCAGTTGCCAAAAAGAATGCAAGTGTAGGCGAGTGATCCAAACCTTGAGCTTGATCAGTCAATCGATTTGAGATTTGAGATTTTAGATTAAAGAATTGAAGAAAGCGACCCCACTGATAACTCCGAGGGCTGGCGATCAGGATTCGAGCTTTTTTTCTCGCTCCACGAATGAATCACGCCGCTGGTGACCACATTGCTTTTGGTCATTCCCAATTCTCTAATCAAAAATCAAAAATCGAAAATAGTATAACCTCGCTCTACCAAAGTCCTCTCACAGGAGCCGGACGGGGAGCAGGAGCCGGAATTGGACGGGGAGCCGGAATCGGAGCCGGAGCCGGAGCTGGACGAGGAGCCGGACGCGGTGGCGGTTCTGGGGCCGGACGCGGTGCCGGTGCTGGGGTTGCGGGACGAACAACCGTTGTGGCTACCACCTTATAATCGGGGATCACCGCGATATTTTGGATCTGAGATCCGGCGACGGTGGCTCTGACTTTCATTCCCGGTACTAGACCAATAATTCTCAGGACGCATCTTTGAATCCTGAGAGTCCTGTACGGCGCGCTTTCTTCGCGAATAGTTACTACGTCGCCGACAATACTTTTGACAAAACCGGTAATGGTTCGAGTGCTTGCTGTTGTGGTGGTCTGCGTTTGGGCTATTTGAGTTGCAGGGTTAGCCATCGCAGGATGTACTGAAACCGCCGAAATTAGCACCGACAGGGTTGCACCTGTCAATAATTTGATCTTCTGAAGACGCATTGAAACCTCACATTAACTGCTATTCAGGGTCGGGTTTGCTTCCGCTGCGCGAAAGTCCCAACCTCTATACCTAATCCAGTTTAATCCCCAGAGTAGGAAATTTATGACAATCTCAAAAAAAGATTATCGAACAAGTATTGAAAGACTTAATTTTACATCATAAGTTCCCGATTTACAACAAGTTCAGCGGTTCGCATCTATAGAGTGTTGGCGTGATATATTTGAGTTTGTTCGATCGACCTTAGCAGTTTTTTTCCGCCAACCTAACTGTTGCTGGGGGCAACTCTACCCAAAGACAGATTGTGCTTGCCGGATACAGCAGCGCCATATTTTGAATACTCGATCGCCAGTCGGCTATGGCTAAAAAATCAAATTAGTCGGAGGTATAATTTAATCATTTTCTGGCAATATTTACGCACAAACCGGGTTTTCTCACGACATTCTATTGCGTAACTCCACTGATCCCCTTCTAAAAACCTTGTGGTTTTAGTATTATTGCCTAAGCTTTGTGTAGAGTTACAAATTATCAGTGGTGGAATTTAAACTAAAAACTGTGCAGCGCAGTGGCCGTCAAAAAGCCATCTCAAAATTTTTCTGATCGGGTGCGATTTGCGGATAATTAGATAGGAACTTTGTAGGAACTGCTGGTGAGGAGTTTAGCGAACAAAACAATGGTGAAGAGCAAATTTTTGTTTAACAAGTTAATTGTACTGAGCTTGAGTGCAGCCGCGCTGTCGGTCGGCATACAGCAGCAGGCGACTGCCGAAGTGGTGGCTAATTCAAGTAATAGTGCGATCGCAGCGCAGCGGCCCACATCCGAGACACAATTGCCGAATCTCGGAACCCCAGAACTGCCGCCCCTGGGAGAACCATTTCGTTATATTCCCCAGGAACCCAAGCCTGCGGTAAATCCTATTGAGGAAGTGCGTTTAGTCCTGAAATTGCGAGAACGCCGCGTCTATGTTTACCGACAAAATAAGGTGCAAACCAGTTTCCCGGTTGCTGTGGGAAAAGGCGGCTGGGAAACTCCTACAGGCAATTTTAAAGTTATGCAAATGATCAAAGATCCAGTTTGGCAAAATCCTTGGACAGGAGAACTTATTCCTGCTGGGCCAGACAATCCATTAGGGAGTAGGTGGATGGGGTTTTGGACGGATGGCAAGAATGTGATTGGTTTTCATGGTACTCCGAATCCAGAGTCGATCGGGGGGGCGGCTTCTCACGGTTGTGTGAGGATGTTTGATAAAGATGCACAGGCTTTATTTGAGAAAGTCGCAGTTGGCACACCGGTGATAGTTGAGCATTAGTTGTGATCGAGTAGAAAAATATCAATTCCCGGCGATTGAAATCGCGGCTACAAAAACAAAGTCCGCCGACGCGGACTCAAGAATCTCTTAGTCTGCGAAGGCAGACTTCGTTTGACAAGGAGCGGTTTCAACCGCCGAGTGATTAAGGGGCTGTGGTTTCAACCGCTGATCTATAAAATGGATAACAAACCCTGATTTGATATTAAATAGATTGCTGATATTTTTCCAGCAACTCCGGGATGTAATCGTAGCCATCAACACCGATCGCCGGAATGATATTCGCTCGACTTTTAGCCAAAGATTGTTTAAAAGATTCCGCCCCCATTTGACCCCGCAAAATTGTCAACAAACCAGCCGATTGACGCCACTCCATCGCTCCAATTTGCTCCAAAGTATACATCCCCAAGCTACCCGCAAATATCGCTTTTTCTAGTGAGTTGATTCTGTAATAAGCTTGAGCCAAATAAGCCAAATTCAGGCCTTGCAAATACAAGTCGCCAGAAAATTGGGCAGCTTGCCAACCTTTGAGCAAATATTCGATCGCACCTTCAGCATTTTCCAGGGCAATTTTAGCAATACCGAGACTGCTGGAACAAAAAGCTTGACTTTGCCTGTCCCCCAATTTTTCAGACAGCAACAAACCTTGTTCCAAATAACCGATCGCACTCTCGTAAACCTCCGGTTCCACCTCCTCCAACTGCCGCGCTTGAAAGACTTCACTGTAACCCAAATTAGCCAGAGCATTTGCCTCGCCTTGTCGCTCTCCCGCTTGTCGTGCCATAATTAAAGCCCGCTGACTGTAATTAATCGCTTCTTGATAATTTTTTTGAGCAACATAGTTGCGGCTGATGTGATTGAGATTAGCAACTTCGCAAGCTTTATCTCCTTCCAGACGGGCAATTTCCAGCGATTCCTTGTGCAGCAAGATCGATCGCTCGTAGGCCCCAGCCGCCTGCATCGAATAACCCAAAAGCGTCAGAATCCGAGCTTTCGCTTGAGTGCCTTCAACTCGCCGCAGCGGTTCATCTAAATAATCCAAAGTATGCCGCAGAGCTTTACCATCAAATGAAGCAAAAATTCCCCCGTAAAGCGGAAAATATTCTCGCTGAGAAAACGCGCGCAAAATTTGCAAAGTTACTTGAAAACAAGCATTTGCCAACTGCTCGCCGCTCTTGGTAGAATTATTAAACCCACTAGCTAGTTGACTCCAAATTACCGCAAAAGTAATGTAAGTAGAAATTGAAGCCTTTGTTGACACTTTGGAATCATAAACTTGCTTATCAAACCATGTCGCCAACGCCCGTTGCAAGCACTGCAAAATAATCGCCATTTCCACCAATGTACCAATTTCTACAGCAGATTGCTTTGCTGCAAATTCAACTATAGATTCACCGATTGAAATAGCGTGCAAAAGAGCGTGAGGCAACGGACTGTTAACCTTTTTTGCCCAAAAAGCCCAAGGCCCATTTTGTTCGGGACTGCCAGCGAATCCTAGCTGCTGCGGCTGATAAATCCAACCGACGAGTTCCGGTTCCAACCGCTGCCAAGATTCTAAACCTTTGGCAATACCGGCGGTAATTTGCTGCAAATCTCGCTCGGTTTCGGGATTAGTTGTTTGCAGCATTTGTTGGTGCAGAGATTTTGCCAATTGCTGCAATTGAGCGAGAGTCAGCGGATGTTCTTTATTGGGATCGATTACTTGCAATATTGCCAGGAGGTGGCCGTTGGATTCGGCGGTAAGGATTTGTTGGATGGAAGATGCAATTTCGCGATCGACGCGGTTATCTTTCTGCCAGCGTTCCCATTCTCCTTGGATGGTTTTGAGCGCTCGCAGGCTGCGATTTGCCTTTGCTTGTTTGATTTCGTCTTTTTCATTCCTGAGTTGATTTTCGGCGGCATCAAGGCGTTCGCCGAAACAGCGTTCAAAGATTTCGCCAGTACCGGTACTAATGTCTTGCACCAGCATTTGATAAACTTGTTCTTTGGAGCGAATTTGACCTTTGAGGGTGATTTCGACAATTTTGTCGATTAGGGCTAGGTAGCGATCGCGCAATGAGGTAGATTCAGGCATAATTTATTTTTTGTTAATAAGTTTTTATTGACACCGCTTGCAGCTTGCACCATTTCATGCTGCTACTTAATTTTACAGCTCATCTGGATTAATGCCCATTGCTCGCAGTCGATCGGCCAATTGATTGGCTCGTCGACTTTCCGATTCAGCCCGTTGACTTTCCGATTCGGCTCGTTGTCTTTCAAATTCAGCTCGCTGTCTTTCCGATTCAGCCCGTTGACTTTCCGATTCAGCTTGCTGTCTTTCTATTTCAGCTTGCTGCCTTTCAAATTCAGCTCGTTGACTTTCCAATTGAGCTCGCTGTCTTTCAAATTCTTCAGGAGTCGGAATCAAATTGCCATTAATATCATACCAGCGCAGCCACAACCTTTGATTTTGGAGAAAAGCACCTTCCCACAAACCCAAACTTAACTGTATTTCCGGTATCCAGAATCGAGAACCTGTTAACAATTGTTCGCGGTAACGGTTGCCAATTAAGCGAAATACTCTCAGTTGATTGTTGTATTTGCTAAAAACAAAGTAATAAGGAATTTTCAAAATTTTCTCGTAAACTTGCCATTTAGTCGGCGGTTTGTTTGGTTCGGATTCTGTTAGCCCCAAATCTTCATCTTCCGTACTTGGTGATAGAAATTCGATCGCAATTAAAGGACTTACCACCTCATCCCAAATTACGTAACTTTGGCGCAAGTCTCTGTCTTGGTAAAATCTAGAAACGCCGACAACTAAATACCAATCGGGTCTTTTGTACCAATTGAGGTGGTTGGAGTCGTAGTATAGATTCAGATCGCTGGCAGAGAATACCCGATCGGCTGGATAATTAGAGGGGAGGCAGCTATCGCACAAAAGTTGTGCTTGCCACCGATGATATTCGTCAGGCAAACCGGCTTCCTCCGGGTCTTCACTGGGTAGATCGTACATCGTCGGCAGCACTTTTGCTTGGGAAGATTGCGAGTCTGGTATGTACATTGTTATACAATTATCCCTGCGAGATGTTCAGGAGATTCAGGCATTGCGGTAATTGTTACATTATAACGCGATGTGATTTGTTGTGGCAGAACGTCGCTATCCTTTGCACCGGAAATTTTTGCTAGATATTTTTTACTAAATAACGATCGCCCACTGCTTTTTTTAATAAAAATTATTACCTCGCTCCGAGGGTTGGCTTGAGTTTTTTGGGGAGACTTATCAGGTGTTTTAGTATGTAATGTAGGTAACAGTTTTAAGTGCGAACACTCAGATTTTTGAGTCTGATGGTGCGCCGAATTCGATCGACCAAAAAAAAATGACGACGGGCAGTAAAAAGATGTTGACATACACGAGCTATTTGTGGTAAGTTAAGTGGAATCATGCATTATACATCTGCTACCCAATATCTGCGACACAATTAGTGGTGGCTATGCCAAATTTTTGGTGATCACAGAAGGCGTTTTGGGTCAACGGTTAGACGGCTATACCCGGACTCAATTAAGACTCTGTTAGTATCTTTACTGTTTACATCTACTGATTTTGAGGTAACAAACAATGAAAGACTTAATAATGGGTTATGCAACAAACTGTAAATTCGATGATTTCTACAGGTTCGTTGTATCCACTCGTCAGCATTGTGATCCCGATAAAGTTGATATTGTTGTGTTTATTAATGCCTTAGGGGATGAGTTCGCAAAGGTAGCTCTAGAAAAAAATATCACCCTTATACCAGTTGAAAATGTGTGGAAATGGGTTACTAGCTCAAAAATCCTAAATCTAATCTATCACGCAAAGATGGTGGGACTGCAAGCTTTAATTCGACTAAGTTCAGGCTCTAACCGTACCTACTTAGAGGAGGATTATAGGAGTACGGTTGCCAATTGGATTCATCCACTAGCAGGTCGGTGGATTACTTACCATACATTCCTTAAGGTTAACTCCAGTTATCGAATGGTTATGACTTCAGATGTGCGTGATGTTGTTTTCCAAGCTTCTCCCTTTCATGACTTAGACTCTAGTAAGCTTCACGTTTTTGAAGAAGCAGGTATTTATTTTGGGCCGCCCACTAAAGAAAATGTAGATAGTGAATGGTTGAGTGCTGTTTATGGAAAAAAAACTCTTGAAGAACTGTTGGGAAAACCTATACTCTGTGCAGGGACAGTATTAGGAGGAAACCATCTCATGATGCAATTAATTGAATTAATGGTGTTGGAGGCTCAACGCCATCGTCGTAAGCCTCTAGATCAAGCAATGTTCAATAAGGTGATTAACTATGAATTTCCCAGTAACCAAACGGTGAAACATAATTTGAAGAGTGGTGCCGTCCTCACACTGTGTGGAGATCATGAGGGAGATTGGGAGATTCAGGATGACAAAGTGATGGTTGACGATCGGCTTGTTCCTGTTATACATATGTACGATCGCGATTCTCGGACTAAGGAATTATTTCTCAGCAAGATTCCCAGTCCACAGAACTAAGCTGTAACCGGAGTTGCTTAGGAATTATGTAACTGGCTTACCTTAATCGGACTCTGCGATTTTCTCAAGTCTGGGTTTAAACCCCGTGAACGGTTACATCCGTGGTGTTCTAGTCGATGAAATTCTTTCATTCAGTTGACAGTTGACAGTTGACAGATGAGTGCGACCTCTACCTAGAAGCAAGAGGATTGGAGTAATGAATAGTTTTCTTTTAATTTCTCCCGATCAGGGAGAGGCTTTAAACCAATTCTTTGTGGTAATCGCTTCGGAAGTTGAGTTTAACTTCCCCGTGGGGGGAAGTTGAGCTTAAAAAGGGAAACTTTAAGAACATTCTGCTTCCGTTTTTCTTTAACGCCTTGGTTTTACACTAGAAATCCTGCCTTCTCTCAGACTTGGCGACGGCACACCATTCTAGAAATAACACCAAGCGCCATCCAATCCCGGCCGCACGTAAGTAAAAGCCTGACATTGTTGATCAAACGCACGGATTTGTTTGCAAAGATCCGGGTCTGGTTTGCTAATGTACATATTGCTATAATTAGCGCCGATTCTGTCAGTATTTAAATCTAAATTCCACCTTGTCAACAGCCAGTAGCTGCAGCAGTGCAGTTTTAGCTTCTGCACCAATCATCCCCAAAGCAGAGTCTTTCAGCAAGAGAATTAGCTGCGGCAGTGCAGTTTAAGCTTTTGCACGGATTTTATTCAAAGCAGAGGCTGTACTATTACGCACATTTGGATTGGAGTCTTTCAGCAAGACAATTAGCTGCGGCAGTGCAGTTTTAGCTTCTGCACCGAAACTTCCCAAAGCAGAGGCTGCACTACTACGCACAGTTACATCTGAGTCTTGAAGTAGGGAAATTAGCTGTGGCAGTGCAGTTTTAACTTCTGCACGCATCCTTGCCAAAGCATAGTCTGCACGGCTACGCACATTTGCATCGGAGTCTTTCAGCAAGAGAATTAGCTGCGGCACAACAGTTTTAGCTTCTGCACCCATACTTCCCAAAGCATTGGCTGCACGGCTACGCACGGTTGCATCGGAGTCTTTCAGCAAGAGAATTAGGTGCGGGACAGCAGTTTTAGCTTCTGCACCAATCCTTCCCAAAGCATAGCCTGCACGGCTACGCACATTTGCATCGGAGTCTTTCAGCAAGAGAATTAGGTGTGGCAGTGAAGTTTTAGCTTCTGCACTAACCGACACATCTGAGTCTTTCAAGGTTTTGACAAAGGCAGGAATAGCAGGAGGACGAATTTGTCTTAGAACCTCAGCAGCACTCTGGCAGACTGACAAATTCTGATCCTGCAAAGCTTCCATCCAATCAGGGATGGCTGGTTGACCTATTTTTTGTAAGAGCTTAATAGCTGGATCAAGTGCCGTTTCATCGTTAATGTTTGACTTCTCGGTAAGGGAGGCAATCTGTTTGGGATTAGCTGTGGGTTCGTCCCCAATTCCAGCCGCAGCATTGCGAGTCAACAGCAAAGGCGATGTGAAAGATAGAAACGAGAGAGCAATTACGGCAGCTAATCTTTGTCGGCAGTGCTTCGTCATGGGCTAGAATCCTTGTGTTTGATGAGCCGTCTCAGCCATTAGAATAATTGTGTATACATTCTCATCAAACTGTTTCAGGACTCTGGGCGATCTAAATTTGTGCTTGTCCGTGGTGAAATCGATCGCCCTAAATACTGCTTAAAAAGCGCCACTTTAAGAAGATTCCGCAGTCTAAGGCATAATTAGATATCTTATATTCTATGATTTCTTTATGATTTCCGAACCCCTTACCCTCTCAACAAGCAATCCTGTTTTAGCAGCCAAAGGATTAACTCGCCGGTTTGGTGGTTTAATTGCCGTGAATGACGTATCTTTTACAGTTGAAAAACACGAAATCTTTGGATTGATCGGCCCTAACGGCGCGGGCAAGACAACTCTATTTAATGTAATGACTGGACTGATACCTGCCTCTAGTGGCAATCTGATTTATCAAAACGAAAATATTTCTAAATTGCGGCCTTATCAAATTGCGAATAAAGGTATGGCCAGAACATTTCAAAATATTCGGTTGTTTGGCGAACTTTCTGTTTTGGAGAATGTGGCGATCGCCCGACACATCCACAGTCGCTCTGGAAATCCGGTATTATCGCTACTATCGGGGATTTTCGGCTTACCAGCGTCTAACGCAATGGAACGCAAAACCCAGCGGAAAGCGCGGGAATTGTTGGATTTAGTCGGATTGGGCGATCGCGCGGGCGAACAAGCCAAAAACCTGCCCTACGGCGACCAGAGGCGCTTAGAAATCGCCCGCGCCCTAGCCCTAGAACCGACAATATTGCTGTTAGATGAACCAGCGGCGGGGATGAATCCCAGCGAAAAGCACAAGTTAAGTGAATTTATCCGCGAAGTGCGCGCACAATTCAATTTAACTGTAATATTGATCGAGCATCACGTACCGCTAGTTATGGGATTGTGCGATCGAATTGCGGTGCTGCATTTCGGTCAGCTTATTGCCTTGGGAGAACCTGCTGTTGTTAGGAATGACCCGGCAGTGATTGAGGCTTATTTGGGAGATGAAAATTAAATAAATTAAAATTAGATAAAATTCCTTCACATTGGGTACCAATTTCACCCATTCTGTAGGGGCGGGTTCACCGACAATAATTGCCTAAAATCCACGATATCATAAACCCGCCCCCGCCCAACCGCAAATCAGAATATACCTCAAATTAAAAGTTACAATAAATGCAACACAGCCCAATCCAAGCCAAAGAAAACATCCTCTTAGAACTAAAAAACCTTTGTGTAAATTATGGTGGCATTCGAGCCATACAAAATATTAATCTGACAATTAATGCGGGCGAAGTTGTCAGTCTCATCGGCGCTAACGGTGCGGGGAAAAGTACGACGCTGAGAGCAATTTCTAAAATAGTTAATTTGCAACAAGGACAAATTATTTATAGCGGGCGCGATATTACGCGCCGCCAAGCTCACGAAGTGGTAAAATTGGGCATCGCCCACAGTCCCGAAGGGCGCAGGGTTTTGGCGCAGCAGACGGTGTTGACAAACTTGGAATTGGGGGCTTACGTGCGATCGGACTTTGCGGCCGTCAAAGTTGATTTAGCCCGCCAATTCGAGCTATTTCCGCGCCTAGCAGAAAGGCGCACTCAACTAGCTGGAACCCTTAGCGGTGGGGAACAGCAAATGCTGGCGATCGCCCGCGCGCTCATGAGCCGCCCGAAACTGCTATTATTAGACGAACCGAGTTTAGGCTTAGCACCTGCGATCGTCAAAGAAATTTTCACAATTATTCAAAACCTGCGCTCTACGGGCGTTACAATTCTGTTGGTAGAACAAAACGCCAACTTAGCACTCCAAATTGCCGATCGGGGTTACGTACTAGAAGCTGGTAATATTACTCTCACAGGTATAGGAGCAGATTTGCTAAACGACGAGCGAGTCAGGAGCGCATATTTAGGTTGACTTGGTTAATTTTTGGAATTTTGACCGCTTTCTTTGAAGCCGTCAAAGATGTTTTTGGCAAACAAAATCTCAAAAAAAGTGACGAATATGTTGTCGCTTGGTCTCTCTCATTTTTTTCAGTCATTTTTTTGATTCCCTGGGTATTCTCTACAGAAATTCCAGCATTAAACTCTCAATTTTGGCTCGCCCTACTAATCGGAGGTAGCATCAACGCTGTCACAGCCCTCCTCTACATCAAAGCCCTCAAAGTATCAGATTTATCCCTGACAGTACCGCTGCTAGCTTTGACACCATTATTCATGTTGGTAACTTCACCGTTAATTGTCGGTGAATATCCCCAATTTTTTGATTATATTGGCATTTTACTAATCGTAGCAGGCTCTTATTTATTAAATATCAAAGATAAATCTAAAGGATATTTAGCCCCATTTAAAGCACTGCTGGATGAACCAGGATCAAAATTGATGTTAATCGTCGCATTTCTATGGAGTATTGCCGGAAATTTTGACAAAATAGGAGTTACAAATTCCCACCCTATTTTTTGGGTATTCTCTTTGTTTGGTACCATGAGTGTTTTGCTACTGCCAGTTTTATTGCACAAAACCCCAAATCCAGGGCGACAAATTTTCAAACAATTACCAATGCTAGCGGCTATGGGGTTTTTCAATGCTATTGGAATAATTTTTCAAATGCAAGCTTTGACATTAACTTTGGTAGTGCAAGTGATCGCAATTAAGCGTACTAGCGTGTTAATGGGTGTATTGTTCGGTCATTTCATTTTTAAGGAAAAAGATATTCAACAAAGATTATTAGGGGCCGGAATTATGATTTTGGGAGTTTTATTTATCAGTTTATAGGTTGAGATTTCCGGGACTTTGACGCCCATTCTCCCCCCAAATGTAGGGGCGATGCCCCCGTGCTCGCCCTCTCTCGGTTTGCCGGGGATGTCCGGGTTGGAAACAAGCCCTAGCCTCTATTGATGTATAAGTCATGTTATACTCAAGGCGATCGCACCTTCTCTCACTATTTATTAACATAAAAAAAAATAATGCACAAAATAGCTGCCACACCCGGAGGTTGGAACCCTCAAGCAGAAGGAGTAATTTTTATTCAGCAAACCCCAGCGCCAATAGTATTTATTAGTGCTGCTGACACCGACATTCAAACTCTCGCAGCCGCCGCATCCAAAATGCCGGCAAAATTTCCCAAAGTGCGGGCAGTAAACCTGCTTCAGTTGCAGCAACAATTAACAATTGATACTTATGCTGAGGAAGTTTTAGAACGCGCAGAGGTCATAATCTTAAGACTTTTAGGAGGGCGTTCTTATTGGTCTTACGGGTTAGAAATTCTGCGGGAAACTGTGCAGAAAACTAACGCCTCACTGATTGTAATGCCGGGAGAAGACAGTCCCGATCCCGATTTAATCAGCCATTCCAATGTATCGCTGTCAGCAGTCAATAAACTGTGGCGCTATTTCACAGAAGGTGGAGTCCAAAATTTTGTTAATGCACTAAAATTTGCCGCCGATACTTGCCTGAAAACTGCTTACAATCCACCGCTACCTCAAACAGTTTCCCGCGTCGGAATTTATGATTGGATCGGGCGCGGGGAGGCGTGTTTTGAAACTTTTCAATCAGATTCATATCCCCCTAAATCCCCCTTAAGAAGGGGGACTTTGACAACTTCTTGCTCCCCCCTTATTAAGGGGGGCTGGGGGGGATCTCCGGGTTTACCCACTATAGCTAAAGTGGGAATTTTATTTTATCGCGCTCATTATTTATCAGGAAACTTAGCACCGATTGATGCACTTTGTCAAGCTCTAGCAGAGCGAAACTTAGTACCGGTTCCCGTCTTTGTGTCTTCTCTGCGGGAACCAGATTTGCAAATAGAATTGCTGGAATATTTTCAACCAAAAGAATCTGAACCCGTTCAATTATTGCTCAACACCACAAGTTTTGCAGTCTCCGGTTTCAGCAGTCAAGAGCCGGAACAAAACAGCTTAAACTCCTTAGATGTTCCTATCTTGCAAGCAATCTTCAGCGGCGGCGGTTTGGAACAGTGGGAAACTGAATTACAAGGACTTTCGCCCCGCGATGTGGCGATGAATGTAGCATTACCCGAAGTAGACGGAAAAATCATTACTAGGGCTGTTTCTTTTAAAGCCGTACAGACTTGGAACGATGAATTAGAAACAGATGTGGTAGGATATGTCGCAGCGGGCGATCGCATTTCATTCGTAGCAGATTTAACGGCGAACTGGGTGAAAATGAAACAAACCCCAGCCGCCAACAGACGCATCGCCATAATTCTCGCCAACTATCCCACTCGCAACGCCCGCTTAGCCAACGGTGTCGGCTTGGATACGCCCGCTAGCTGTGTGGAAATCCTCAAAGCTATGCAGCAAGCCGGTTATCAAGTTGAAAATATCCCGGCTAACGGTAATGAGTTAATTGAACTGCTGACTTCGGGCGTGACAAATGACCCGGAAGGACGCGAATTGCGGCCTGTTAATCAATCTTTGGATTTAGCAGAATATCAGAAATATTTTGCTACTTTGCCGCAGGAAGTACAAGATGGTATTTCTAAAAGATGGGGAATTCCCAGAATCCACGCACAGGATTTAATCGCTAACAATACCTCTTTTCCGATTCCAGGAATTCAATTCGGCAATGTATTTGTGGGAATTCAACCATCGCGGGGATACGAACTAGACCCAGCCTTAAACTATCACGCCCCAGATTTAGAACCAACTCACAATTATCTAGCTTACTATTACTGGCTGCGAGAAAAATTAGGAATTGATGCGATAATTCATGCGGGAAAACATGGGAATTTAGAATGGCTTCCCGGTAAAAGTATCGCCTTGTCTAACAAATGTTATCCCGAAGTAGCATTAGGCGCGATGCCGAATTTTTATCCCTTCATTGTCAACGATCCGGGGGAAGGTTCCCAGGCAAAAAGACGATCGCAAGCCGTGATTATCGACCACCTGACCCCGCCGATGACTCGCGCCGAACTTTATGGGCCGTTGCAGCAATTGGAAGCCTTAATCGACGAATATTGCGAAGCCCAAAGCTTAGATCCGTCCAGATTACCGATGATTCGCGATCGCATTGTAGCCCTCACCAACCAGGAAAATCTAGATAAAGACTTAGGTATCCAACTCAATAAATCGGAATTTACCGAATTCATCACTCGCACCGACGGCTATCTTTGCGAACTCAAAGAGTCCCAAATTCGCGACGGATTGCACATTTTCGGTCAATGTCCTGAAGGTAGACAGTTGCGAGATTTGATAATTGCGATCGCCCGCCATCCTAGCACAAATCGCGCAGGCTTAACCCGCTCCCTCGCCAAAGACTTAAACCTAGATTTCGATCCCTTAACTATAGCAGGCGACTTAACAGCCGAATTAGAAGAAAAAGCCGCTGAATTAGTAGACAATTTAATCGAAAATATCCGCGTTCATCAGCGTCCATCTGCGGTTACAAATTTCCAAATAGGAGAAGCAACTCAACAAGAATTAGATTGGATTGCCAACTATCTTTTACCCTCACTGCTGCAAACAAACCAAGAAATTACTAACCTGTTGCGCGGACTAGATGGGCGACACATCCCCAGCGGCGCATCCGGCGCGCCCACCCGCGGCAGAGCCGATGTATTGCCCACCGGCCGCAATTTTTACTCAGTAGATATCCGCGCCATTCCCACAGAAACCGCTTGGAGAGTTGGCAGAGTTGCGGCCGAAACTTTAATCGAAAGATACACTCAAGAAAATGGCGAATATCCCAAAACTTTGGGTTTGTCAGTGTGGGGAACATCGACAATGCGGACAGGGGGAGACGACATCGCCGAAGCCTTAGCATTAATCGGAGTTCAACCGATATGGGATGGGCCTTCGCGCCGGGTTGTAGATTTTGAAATCTTGCCTGTTGCTGTTTTGGGGCGGCCGCGCGTTGATGTGACTTTGCGGATTTCTGGCTTTTTTCGCGATGCTTTTTTTAATTTAATTGATTTGTTTGACAGTGCGGTGAAAGCTGTAGCAAACTTAGACGAACCAGCGGAAGATAATCCTTTAGCAGCACAAGTTAAACAAGAGATTTTGGATTGGGAATCGGCGGGTTTGAGTCGAGAAGAGGCCGAAGTGCGATCGCAATTTCGAGTCTTTGGTTCAAAGCCGGGGGCTTACGGTGCGGGACTTCAGGGCATAATTGAAGCTCAAAACTGGAGAGACGATTCTGATTTAGCAAAAGCTTACATTAATTGGAGCAGTTACGCCTATACTTCCTCTAGTTCCTCAAATTTGCCGGGAGATGTAGCAGGAATTAAACAGAGTGAATGGGGATGTTCCGCGCCCGAAGCATTTACACAACGCCTCGGCCAAATGCAAATAGTTCTGCAAAACCAAGACAATCGCGAACATGATATCCTCGACTCCGACGATTATTATCAATTCCAAGGTGGAATGACGGCGGCAATTCGCAATTTGCAAGGCAAAAATCCTGAAACTTATTTCGGCGATAACTCGATTCCCGAAAATCCGAAAGTGCGACAACTGAAAGAAGAAATTGCGCGGGTTTATCGCAGCAGGGCGGTAAATCCGAAATGGATTGAAGGGGCGATGCGTCACGGTTATAAAGGTGCTTTTGAAATTGCCGCAACGGTGGATTTTTTGTTTGCTTACGATGCTACGGCAAATTGTGTTGAAGATTTTATGTATGAGGGAATCGCACAGGCTTACATTTTTGATGAAAAAGTGCAGGGATTTATCCAGGAAAATAATCCTTGGGCGCTGCGTGATATGGCGGAAAGATTGTTAGAAGCTCGTCAACGGGGGTTGTGGCAGAGTGCGAGTCAGGATACGCTTGATAAATTGCGATCGATCGCCCTGCAAGCCGAAGCAGTCATCGAATCCCACACAGAAATACGCAATTAAGGCCGCGATCGCCGCCAGACACATCTGGCCGTTTGCGGTAATATCTACTAATGTTTCGCCAACGGTGAAAGCTGTATGATTCGCCGCTATATTGCTAGCCTGACCATTAACATCTTAAAACTTACCTGCGGCGCCGCAACCGCGATCGCCCTAACAGCCGGATGTTCGCAACCCAACCAGCCCAACAGCCCTGGGGCATCTAACACCATCGAACCTGCAGCCCTAGCGGAGCCACCAACCTCTGTGTTAGCTAAAAACGCCAACCAAGCCCAAAAATCCGTCAGCGTTGCCTCCTGCACCCGAAACGACCCATTTGCGGAGTCAGTTAACTTTGCCACCGAAGCTTCTAATTTGGCTCAATCAGCCAATTCAAAACAAGACTGGGACGAAGTAGCAGCCCTGTGGGTGCAGGCCGTCGCCTGGATGCAAGCGGTTCCCCCCGGCAGTCCCAGACGGGCGTTTGCTGAGAAAAAAGTAATCGAGTACATGAGAAACCTGGTTTATTCCCAACAGCAAGCGAGCGCAACCCGATCGCAAGCCAGTACAGTCAGTTTCAGCAGCGATTTACTCAACGAACAACTAGAACTTTACCTATCCTACGTTGCGACTGTCGGGCCGCCAGATGTTTTGATTGTCGGCAGTTCCCGGGCATTGCAGGGCGTAGATCCCAAACAGCTAAAACAATCTTTGGCCGCCAGCGGCCGTCCGGGCTTAAAAGTATTTAACTTTTCAGTCAACGGCGCAACTGCACAAGTAGTTGACTTTCAACTACGGCGGCTTTTGAAGCCCGGTCATTTGCCTCAAATGATTGTCTGGGCAGACGGTGTGCGGGGATTTAACAGCGGCCGGGACGATCGCACTTTTAATTCGATCGTCGATTCCGAAGGCAGTCAACTTTTAGCAGCAGGCATTCGCCCCCAACTGGAGTCCGACGAGCCCAACGTGATTCCGCTGTGTTACAGATTCCCGCAGCCCTGCGCTAAAAACACTTTCGGTAAAGCATTTACCTCTGTCGATCGACTTTTCAGGGGCGGGCAAGATGCCCACCCCACAGTCAAATTTATGTCTAGTGGAACAGGCATCTTGCCTGTTGCTTTTAGGGGCGGGCAAGATGCCCACCCCACAGTCAAATTTATGTCTAGTGGAACAGGCATCTTGCCTGTTGCTAATAATGCAGCGCCACCAACAACAGTAGCCCTCAGACAAGTCAACCAATTGGCAGATTCGATCGACTCCAACGGATTCATGGCTATGTCGGGCAAGTACAATCCCAACACTTATTATCGAGAACGCGCTTACGTTTCAGGCCAGTACGATCGCGACTACGAAAACTTCAACCTCGGAGGCAAACAAGCAACAGCCTTTAATTCAGTTGTAGCATTTACCAAAGCTCGCAAAATTCCCCTAATTTTCGTTAATTTGCCTCTCACCAACGACTACTTAGACGGAACTCGCCTGTGGGCAGAACAGCAGTTCCGGCAGCGAATGCAGCAACTCTCGCGGCAAAAAGGCTTCGCTTTCCGCGACTTGTCGCAGCGGTGGCCGGGCCGTAACGACTATTTTGTTGACCCCAGCCACCTCAACCGCTTTGGGGCGATCGCAGTTTCTCGCCTACTCGCGGCCGATTCGAGCATTATCTGGCCGCGGCCCAAATCCAGCCGCAGCGAGGGGTAATGGAGGGAGTGGGAGAGAGGGAGAGAATTCTTTTTCTCATTTCTCGTTTCCTCGTTACCAGGCAGAACCTGGTAACGCAGATCCGGAGGCTCTGCCTCGAAATTGTGAAAAATGCTGCAAGATATCAATTAGACTTATTGCATAAATCTTTGATGGATAGGGAAACCGCAGATAAACGCAGATAAACGCAGATAATTTCAAGATACTTTGCGAGTTTTGCAATCTAGTCTAGTCTAAAATCTAATAATCTAATAATCTAATAATCTAAAATCCAAAATCTAAAATCTAAAATTGATTGATTCATTGTGCAACTAAAACAAGTAATTATCGCCCACAAAGCCAGAGATACCCTCAGCCAACGGTGGGCAGAACAGTGTGCCCGCCAGTTAGAAAGTCGCGGGTGTCAAGTTTTGATGGGCCCCAGTGGCGCGAAAGATAATCCGTATCCGGTGTTTTTAGCTTCTAGTAACAGTCCAATTGATTTAGCAGTGGTTCTGGGGGGCGACGGTACGGCCCTGGCTGCGGCCCGGAATTTAGCTGCTGACGGCATCCCGATTTTGGCGGCGAATGTGGGGGGACATCTGGGTTTTTTAACCGAGTCTTTTGAGGATTTCCAAAATACTGAGGAGATTTGGGACAGACTTTCGGAAGATAGGTATGCTGTGCAGAAGCGGATGATGTTGCAGGCGACGGTTTTTGAGGGAAACAGAACCAATCTGGAACCCCAAAGCGATCGATTTTTGGCACTAAATGAAATGTGTGTCAAACCTGCTTCTGCCGATCGAATGCCGAGCTGTATTCTAGAAATGGAAGTTGACGGCGAAGTAGTCGATCAATATCAAGGCGATGGTTTAATTGTGGCAACTCCCACCGGTTCGACTTGTTACACTGCATCTGCCAATGGGCCGATTATGCACTCGGGAATGGACGCGATCGCAGTTACTCCGATTTGCCCTTTGAGTTTATCCAGTCGAGCGATCGTCCTGCCGCCCGGTTCAGTTGTCAGCATTTGGCCTTTAGCAGATTACGAACTCAGTACCAAACTCTGGACAGACGGCATTTTAGGTACTGCAATTTGGCCAGGACAGCGCGTAGACGTGCGGAGGGCAGACTGCGAAGCCAAGTTTATCATTTTGCGGGAAAACTATTCTTATTACAACACTTTGAGGGAAAAACTTCACTGGGCAGGAGCCAGAATTCGGTACAGCAACAATCACCGCAATTAATCCAAATCATCCACCATTATAAATCATTAAACGGTAGGGGCGGGTTTAGCCCTCAAATTGTGAAATCACAAACAATCTACAGGCAAAACCCGCTTTTTTCCACCATTAAACGGTAGGGGCGGGTTTAGCCCTCAAATTGTGAAATCACAAACAATCTACAGGCAAAACCCGCCTTTTTTCCACCATTAAACGGTAGGGGCGGGTTTAGCGAAAATACTTGTGAAATCACAAACAATCTACAGGCAAAACCCGCTTTTTTCCACCATTAAACGGTAGGGGCGGGTTTAGCGAAAATACTTGTGAAATCACAAACAATCTACAGGCAAAACCCGCCCCGGCCCAACGCAAAATCCACAGACTTGGTGCAATAGATCAAGGAGGAGGAGGAGAGGGCGGGTTTTGAATAAAATTATTGGTTGGGATGTTAGAGATTGTGGCTAAACCCGCCCCTACTTTAAATCCAATTGCCATCCCAAATCTCTAATTTTTCCATCCCATTTACAGATATTATTAGGATGCAATTCATCCCGGTCTTCCCAATTCATAGGATTGTTTATAATGTATTCACGAATTCTCTGCAATGATTCTTGACTGCGAATAATATGTTCATAATAACCGCGCTGCCATACAGAAACACCAGTCAGTTTGCGATGTCTATTAATACTGCGGGCTGAAAATGTTTTGAAACCACGAATAATTTCTGGAATCCCGTGACGCTGGGGGCGGAATTGATTTAGTCTAGCCGACAAATCATTATTCGCAATCACTTGGTTATCCGTTAATAAAATAATGCCATGAACGTGATTCGGCATAATAACAAATTGATCTAATTCAACATGGCGATGATGTTTAATCAAATTATCCCAATATAACTCAATGATTTCACCATAACGACTTAACTGCATTTTGCCACTGACAATATCGCCAAATAAATTTTGGCGCTTCCACGTACAAATAGTGACAAAATATGCTCCGTTTTGTGTATAATCGTATCCTTTGAGACGAATCGATCGACGGTGATGTTTGTCTGGATCGTATTTCATAATCAGCTACAGACGTTTTTCTGATTAACATATATTTTGGCACTCGTAGGGGCGGGTTTAGTCACAATCCATAACATCCCAACCAATAATTTCATTCAAAACCCGCCCTCTCTCTTCTCCTTGATATATTGCACCAAGTCTGTGGATTTTGCGTTGGGCCGGGGCGGGTTTAGCCTGTAGATTGTTCGTGATTTTACAGTTTTTTGGGCTAAACCCGCCCCTACCAATATTATTTTACTTAGAACCATAGGAATAGATCAACCCCCCCCCACCCAATTATCAAATATTCTGCGACTTACAAAAACCCGCCCTCACCCAACTCTGTTAAGATCGCTCAATATCTTGACAAACCGCCCGATCCATGCAAACTTTCAAAAAATCAACCAGACCTTTCAACTCTCAAGATACATATCCCTGTCCCGTCTGTCGCACCGGTGAAATTGCTACGATGCCGATGATGGAAGCTCTAGCTTGCAACTTCTGCCAGCACATTTTTACCGCCAGCGAAGAAAGGCAATCGCTCCAAATGGCCGATCGCCAGCCGCCGGTAACTTGGCACTGGAATGGCAAAAAATGGATAGGAGCACACCTCGAAGGCGTAGAATTCGGATGGCCTTATTTTGCCGCAGCGATCGGGCTAATCTTCCTTCCTACCACCTTGCTCGGACTTTCAGCTTACTACTTTCCCCCGGTTCCCGGCAGCCGGTTGTCGTGGCTGCCCGCAGCTTGGACTGGTTTAGCCTTTTTGTCCCATTTAGGCATAGTGCTGTGGTTGGTAGGCGAATTTTATCAATTCCCCGCGGCCACTTACTTGAGAGCTTGGGGGCGCAGGATTCGCAGGCGCTAGCTGGCTGGTGTCAGACGGTTGAGGGGCCGCGCACCGAGATTTATTTCGGTAAAATTTAAGTAAAATTGGAGGCGATCGCAAAAGTCAATTCCAAATCAGCATTACTAAAGCTATAATCATTAGCTATTCTAAATACTCAGATACGAGCGCATAGCGATTTGTAAGGAGAGCGATGAACATACTTGGAATCTCGGCGTACTACCATGACAGCGCCGCAGCCTTAATTTGCGATGGAGAAATTATCGCCGCAGCGCAGGAAGAAAGATTTTCCCGCAAAAAGCACGACGCCAGATTTCCCAAGAATGCGATCGCCTATTGCCTAAAAGAAGCGAACATAGAATTACGGGAAGTCGATCGCATAGTCTTTTACGACAAACCATTAGTCAAATTCGAGCGCCTTCTCGAAACCTACTTAGCCTACGCACCCCAAGGTTTTCGCTCTTTCCTAGCCGCCATGCCCATATGGCTGAAAGAAAAGCTTTACCTCAAAACCATGCTCAAAAGAGATCTCGCAGAAATAGCCAACTGCAAAACCAATAAACTGCCACCTCTGCTATTTACCGAGCACCACCAATCCCACGCAGCCTCAGCATTTTTCCCCAGCCCATTCCAAAAAGCCGCCGTTTTGTGCCTCGACGGCGTAGGCGAGTGGGCCACAACCTCCGTTTGGCTGGGAGACGGCAACCAACTAACACCTCAGTGGGAAATCGATTTTCCCCACTCCCTAGGTTTGCTTTATTCAGCTTTCACCTACTACACAGGCTTCAAAGTCAACTCTGGTGAATACAAACTCATGGGTTTAGCGCCCTACGGCGAACCCAAGTATGTAGACAAAATTCTCACCCATTTGATGGATCTCAAAGATGACGGAACTTTCCGTTTAAACATGGATTATTTCAACTACACAGTTGGCTTAACCATGACAAATAAGAAGTTTGACGAACTGTTTGAAGGGCCGCCGCGTCAAGGTGAAGGACAACTGACTCAGCGGGAAATGGACATTGCAGCTTCCATTCAAGTTGTTACTGAAGAAGTTGTTTTGCGGCTTTGCAGAACAGTTAAAAAAGAATTGGATGTCGATTATCTTTGTCTCGCGGGCGGCGTTGCTCTCAACTGCGTTGCTAACGGCAGACTTTTGCGGGAAAATATTTTCAAAGATATTTGGATTCAACCGGCAGCGGGAGATGCTGGCGGTGCTTTGGGCGCGGCTTTGGCGATTTGGTATCAGTATTGCGAACAAACTCGCACTGTGGGCGACGAGTTACCTGTCGCAAATAATCTCAAACAAGAGAGGAGTGAAGTCCTTACTCCGAGCGGGGAGGAGAGGACTGAAGTCCTTACTACAAGCCAAGCTGTCGCAACAGTGGCGAAGTCGGTGGCTCATTTAACTTGTCACGACAAAATGCGCGGTTCCTATTTGGGGCCAAGGTTTACAGACGCAGAAATTCTCGAATATTTGGATGCTGTCAAAGCTAGCTATCACCGATTGGACGATGCCGAATTGATGCCGCAGTTGGCGGAAATTTTGGCACAGGGAAATGTCGTCGGATGGTTCCAAGGGCGGATGGAATTTGGGCCGCGGGCTCTGGGCGGGCGATCGATTATTGGCGATCCACGCAATGCTAAAATGCAGTCTGTGATGAACCTAAAAATTAAATATCGGGAATCATTTCGACCTTTTGCACCGTCAATTTTAGCCGAACGAGTTGCGGATTATTTCGAGATTGACCATTCTAGCCCTTATATGCTATTGGTAGCACCTGTCAAGTCCAGTCTCCGTATTCCGATGACTCCCGAACAAGAGCAGTTGTTTGGCATTGAAAAGCTCAACATTCCGCGATCAGAAATTCCGTCTGTCACCCACGTCGATTACTCGGCTCGCATCCAAACAGTTCACAAAGAAACCAATCCTCGGTACTATGACTTAATCAGTCATTTTGAAGAGCGATCGGGCTGTTCGATTCTGGTAAATACTTCCTTCAACGTCCGAGGCGAACCCATTGTTTGTACTCCCGAAGATGCTTACCGCTGTTTCATGCGAACCGAAATGGACTATCTGGTTTTAGAGAATTACTTGATTCCTAAATCAGAACAAATTCCTTGGAAACAAGATGATGCTTGGAAAAATGAATTTGAACTAGATTAGCAAAAAGAGCGGGTTTTCGAGTTTTTTTATAAGAGAAAAAATTCCGCCTAAAACCCCCTAAAAACTACCTACCTTCTTTTTTCATCCGTTACATCCGTTACATCCGTTACACAATCCGCTGCCGAACTTCCTTCACAATGAGCGACGAAATAAAAAAACTCGATAAAAAAGGCTTGCGCGATTTCGGGCTGCTAATTGGCGGCTTAATTGCAGTGCTGTTCGGTTTAGCAGTACCTTTACTGCGACGCGGTTCTATACCTTGGTGGCCTTGGGCAATCGGCGCAGTCCTAGTTGTGCTAGCATTAGTTGCGCCGAAATCGCTGAATCCCGTTTATCACGCATGGATGTGGTTTGGACTTACCCTCAACAAGATCGAAACGCCGATCGTCCTTGGGATAGTTTTTTACCTGATAGTTTGGCCGATGGGAGTTATCAAAGGCCTGTTTGGCGAAGATGCAATGCGGCGCAAACTCAATCCCAAAATGGATACCTACCGCATCCCAAGCAAAACAAGAACAAAAGTTAGTATGGAGCGTCCTTTCTAAGTGTTTGAAGCAACTTTAGACTTTATCAAAGATTTGTGGGCGTTTATGCAAGAACGCCAAAAGTATTGGCTGATACCCTTAATTGTAACTTTAGTATTTTTGGGAGCTTTGATTGTATTGAGTCAGGGTTCTGTGATTGCTCCGTTTATTTACACCCTGTTTTGAAAGAATGAGCAAGTTGAAAAATTTGGGTATCAACTTAGGTTTGATACTCGGCAGTTTATTGATGGGGGTGGTAATTAGTGAAGTTGGATTGCGAGTTGCTAGAGTTGAGGGCTACCCAAAAATTCCTGATGTCGCAGACTCTGCACCCACAGGTTTCCACACTGCCGATCCCGATTTGGGCTGGAAGCTCAAACCCGGTGTGTCGGGGGAGTGGAACGGCGAAGGTGAGAGTTTTGTGCAGGTGAATAGTGAGGGTTTGCGCGATCGCGAACACACAAAAGCCAAACCTCCCAACACTCTCAGAATCGCAGTTTTGGGCGATTCTTTCACCGAAGCAATTCACGTACCTGTCGAACAAACTTTCTGGTCGAAATTGGAACGAAAGTTAGGCAACTGCGAAGCTGTTAAGGGACGCAAAAATGTTGAGGTCATGAATTTCGGGGTGCAGGGCTACGGTACTGCTCAAGAATTGATAATGCTGCGAAAAAAAGTGTGGGATTACAGTCCTGATATTGTAATTCTTGCCTTTTTTGTGGGCAATGATGTGATTAATAATTCGCCGAAACTAGAATACGATCGCTACCGACCATTTTTTGCTTATGATGCTAGCGGCAAGTTAGTACCGGATATGTCTTTTCGCAATCTGGCGCCGATCGATCGCAACGAAAGAGCAGTTTCCTTCGTAGACCTAATGCCCAGTTTGATCGTCAACAATTCGCGCATTTTGCAGGTCATTAAAAAAGTAGACTTAGAGCGGAAAAAGCGGGAGTTATCGGGACACTTTACCACTTTAAGTACCCTGAACCTCAAGGAACCTCAAGATGCAGCTTGGCAAGAAGCTTGGAGAGTGACAGAGGGTTTGATTGTGACGATGCGGAATGAAGTTGTGCAGAAAAATGCTGATTTCTTGGTTGTGACAATCGGCGATCCGATGCAAGTTAGACCGGAGGCCCAGCGGCGAAAAAATTTTATGAAAAAGAACAACATTCAGGATTTGTTTTATCCCGATAGGCGGCTGGAAAAATTGGGCGCGCGCGAGGGTTTTCGGGTACTAAATTTATCCGAACAGATCCAAGGTTACACTGAAAAATATCAAGTCTGCGCCCACGGTTTTGAGAATTCTGTACCCTGTGGGGGTCACTGGAATGAACTCGGACACCGACTGGCTAGTATCCTGATTAACCGAAATTTGTGCGAAAATTTGAAGCAGTCTCAAGTACCCAAAAAACAACCCTAAGCCGTCAAATTTCATGAAAGATTCAACGGTATTCAAAAAAAGCAAAAATATATTAATTATAATTGCGGTTAATTTGGCGATCGCCTTTATTTGTCTGGAAGCCTTGTCGCTAGCTTTTTATTTTATCAATCAAAAACAGTTTTTTTATACCAGAACGAAAGGCAAAGAAAAAGCAGTAGAAGATATTGAAAGGATTGGAATTAGACTAGATGAATCTATCGTAGAAAGACTGCACCCGTTTTTTGGATACGTGCTCAAACAAGGTGCTTTTCCTAATGAAAACTTAAAATTAAAAGTCAACAAAGAAGGCTTTTATTCCCTCTACGAATATCCGTTTATTAAAACTAATAAAAATCAATTTATTATCGGAATTTTTGGCGGTTCAGTTGCGAATAACTTTGCAGTAAATGAATACGTACATCGTAGATTGTCTAACAAATTGAAGACTTATCCAGAATTTGCCAACCAGGAAATTATTGTTTTAAATTTCGGTAACGGCGGCTACAAACAGCCCCAACAATTACTAATTTTAAATTACTTTCTGACTTTGGGTCAAGAGTTAGATTTAGTCATTAATATTGACGGTTTTAACGAAGTAGCACTGTCAAATTTAAACAACAAAGCCCAGCTAGAAATAGGTATGCCCAGCGTTCAGCACATACAGCCGCTGACGAGTTTAGCCAACAACAACTTGTCGCCGGAAGCGATGAGTTCGATCGTGCAAATTAACGAAAACAAAAAACAATTGAAAGCAGGTATTGACAAATTGCAAACTTGTCAACTTGCTTTGTGTCACGCTGTCACCTCGCTACAGGTGAAACAATTACTCAACAATTACCAGCAAGCCGTTGTCAAGTACGACGCGCAAGTCAAACAATCCAACCCAGACACGGCAAATAGCGGTATAGTATACATTCCCAAAGCTGACTTTGTTTTGCAGGATGCCGCTGCTTTTGACAAAATGGCATCGATGTGGTACGAATCGTCGATTGGGATGAATCAAATTTTATCAAGTAGACAGATTAAGTATTTTCACTTGATCCAGCCCAACCAGTATTATCCCACTAAGCGAGCCTTTACCGCCAAGGAAAACGAAATTGCGATCGACCAGAAGAGTCCTTACATTGAAGGAGTGAAAAAAGGTTATCCCGTATTGTTGTCCAAAGTCGATGATTTGCAAAAAGCTGGGGTCAATATTTTTAACGCCGTGAATATTTTGGACAATACAAAAGAGACGGTTTACAAAGATGCGTGCTGCCACTATAATTCAGTGGGAGAGGAAGTATTGGCAAACTATGTTTCCAGTTCGATTATTAAAGTAGTAAGAAAGTCGAAATAGATATTTATGAAAGATTTAAAGTTTTTCAAAACAGGGCAAGAAGTTTTCAAGCTCGCTCTAGTTAACTTAGTGCTTTTACTTGTTTTCCTCGAACTCGGCTCCTTGGGATGGTATTTTGTCAAGCACAAGCAATTTTTCTATACTAGAGAAAAGGTGCAAAATAAGTCGGATTTAGGAATTAATTTAGAAGGAGTACGGCTGAACAAGTCTGTTGTTGAAAGATTTCATCCTTTTTTTGGGTTTATTCAAAAACCCAGCCCCGATTTTAGACCTGGTTTTAAAGTCAATAATTATGGGTTTATTTCTCCTTACGATTACCCTCTCAAAAAAACTAAAAATAATCAGTTTTTTATCGGAGTTTTTGGCGGTTCTGTGGCTTCCGATTATGCAATATTTCAAGTTCAGAATCAAATTTTACCTAAATACCTCAAACAGTTGCCCGGTTTAAAAGATAAAGAATTTGTAATTTTGTCTTTTGCGACGGGAGGCTACAAACAGCCGCAGCAATTATTAATTTTAAACTACTTTTTGGCTTTAGGTCAAGAATTAGATATGGTTGTCAATATAGATGGTTTTAATGAAGTAGCACTTTCTAATTTAAACAATAAAAATCAAGTCGATTTAGCGATGCCAAGCATTCAGCATATTTTGCCGCTCGCTAACTTCGCGAATAATAGCCTTTCTACTAAGGCTATGGAAGCAACTCTCAGAATTCAAGAAAATAAAACTAGGATTAATCAGGGTTTGTCAAGTTTGCAAAACTGCTCTTTAGCTGCGTGCGATGCTTTGACTTCTGTTTACGTTCAAAATCTAGTAAATAACTATAAAAGAGATGTCATTAAGTTTGAAAAAGAACGGACTAAACAACAAAAAGATGACAGTAGCAACGTTATTTATATAAATACTAATAAGTCGGTTTTACCGGATTCAGTAGCTTTTGACAAAATGGCCTGGAATTGGGCAAAAAGTTCAATCTTTATGCACAAAGTGCTGTCAGCTAGTAATGTGCCTTATTTTCATGTTCTTCAGCCTAATCAATATTATCAGACGAAAAGGGTGTTTGGTAAAGCTGAAAAGCAGATTGCTTTTAACAAGGAGACTCCTTATGCTAAATCTGTACAAATTGGATATCCGGCTCTTTTAAAAAAGTTTCCGAATTTACAAAAAAATAATATTAATATATTGAATGCTGTAAATGTATTTGATCGGACTAAAGAGGCTGTTTATGTAGATAGCTGCTGTCATTACAATCAAACTGGAGAGGTGGTTTTTAGTGATTATGTGGGCCGTTCTATTCTGGAAGCTTTGCGGAAGGATCGGGCTAGGAGTAATAAAAAATAATGAGATATAGAAGACCGGGCGGTTGAAACCGCGTCTATACAGACAAAACCCGCGACTCGACTTCGCTCGCCGAACACCTCCGCGGGTTGAAGACAGAGCCGTGAAAATTACGTTTTTTTCTTCAGTCCGCAGAGGCGGACTTCCTTTGTGTAGACGCGGTTTCAACCGCCGTCTGATCTTTTGGGCGGTTTTTAGCTTTTTGCTTCGATTTTAGCTCGATCGCCCACAGAGTCGATCGGCATTACCAATATCTTATCAACACGGTTGCCGTCCATATCCACGACTTCGACTCGCAAACCGTTCCACTCAAAATGCTCGGCTGCTGTCGGAATCTTGCCCAAATTTGTAATCACAAAACCGCCCATTGTGTGGTAACTTCCCCTATTTTCTGACGATATTTCATCAATTCCAAACAGTTCAAAGAAATCATCGACCGGCAACATTCCGTCTAACAACCAAGAACCGTCTTCGCGCTGCACGGCTTGCGGCTCGTCGGCATCTTCTATTGAAGGAAAGTCGCCAACGAGTTCGACTAAAATGTCGTTAACTGTCACCAATCCTTGAATGACTCCATATTCGTCAACCACTAAGGCAATTTGATTGCTAGATTGCTTAAAAAGCTCTAATACTTTCAAACCGCGCGTGCTTTCCGGCACAAATAAAGGCCTCCGCAAAGAAGCACTTAAATCGAGGGGTTGACCTGTTAAATTGCGAGATAACATATCGGTAACGTGTACTAAACCGACAACGTTATCGAGTCCGCCCTGACAAACTGGAAACCGAGAATGACCGCTGCCGAGCATTTTTTGGCGGTTTTCTTCTACTGAGTCGTCGAGGTCGAGCCAGGTAAGGTCTGGTCGCGGAGTCATTAAGGCGCTGACTCGCCGATCGCCCAAACGAAAGACTCTTTCTACCATGTCTTGTTCGGCTTCTTCAAAGGTTCCCGCCTCGGTTCCTTGCTCGATTAAAACTTTGATTTCTTCTTCTGTAACTTGCGGTTCTGTTGAAGGCACAATCCCCATAATCCGCAAGATTAAGTCAGTGGAATAACTTAAAACATACACTGCTGGCGCGCCAATTTTTGAGAGCATTCGCATGGGAATAGCGACACTAGAGGCGATCGGTTCGGGGTTGTTGAGGGCCAGCCGCTTCGGCACGAGTTCGCCGATAATTATGGTGAGGTAAGTTATGATTAAAATTGCGACGACTGAGGCGATCGGCTTAGAGTAGGGTTCCAAGGCCGGAATCAAGCGCAACAGAGGCTCTACCCTTTTAGCAATCGTCGTTTCTCCGAAAGCGCCGGACAGGATAGCCAGTAGCGTAATCCCGATTTGAACAGTGGGCAAGAACTGATTCGGGGCATTAGCCAGATCCAAAGCTACACGGGCATTGATCGAACCCTGGTTTGCCATCTGTTGCAGTCTCACCTTCCGTACTGAGATGATGGCCATCTCTGACATCACAAACACGCCATTGAGGAAAACCAGCAGGAGAACAATCAGAATATCGGTACTTGGGGACATTTCTCAAATTATCGATGGTAAAGACGAAGCGCGTTTCCCGGTTAGTCGATTTGAGATTTGAGATTCTAGATTTTAGACTCAATTGAATCTATAATCTGGGGATCTGTCAATCTCGACCGACAATCTCGATTTGGCGATCGACCTGTCCCTAGATTAACGGAACTGGCTTGCTGCGATCGCAAGTTCGAGATATTTATAGAAGGCCTCTAGCAGAAATCTACCTGTAGTTGAGTGGCACTGCCAACATCCGATCGCCACAATGATAGATGTTTGTCGTACAATCTTCCTTACTAGCCAGAGGGAAAGACCTCCCAAGGCCGATCGGGGATTAAAATTAACAGCTCATGACTTTCTCTTCGATAATTCGTACTTTGGGGCGATCGCCCCTAGCAACAGAACTCCTCAACAAGCTCAAACGGCATCACTGCTTGCAACTCGCAGGCATAGCCCGCTTGCCCAAAGGTTTAGTAGCTTCCGCCCTCGCACAGCAAGAAGGACGGAGTTTACTGGTAGTGACAGCAACTCTGGAAGAAGCAGGCCGCTGGGTGGCCTCTCTAGAGGCAATGGGCTGGCAAACCGTACATTTTTACCCAACTTCGGAGGCTTCGCCCTACGAGCTATCTTACTCCGACGAGAACGAAATGACCTGGGGACAAATGCAGGTGCTGGCGGATTTGGTGGACAAGCAAGAAAAAACCGCCAATCAGTCCAAGCCGATCGCCATTGTCGCCACAGAAAGAGCCCTGCAGCCTCATTTGCCACCTCGAAGTGATTTTGAACCCTACTGTCTGACGCTGAAGCGAGGTGCGGTTCAAGACTCGAAGATACTTGACCGCCAACTCGTGTCGATGGGGTACGATCGGGTGGCTCTGGTGGAAATGGAGGGTCAGTGGAGCCGTCGCGGTGATATTGTCGATGTGTTTCCGGTGGCGGCTGAGTTGCCGGTGCGGCTGGAGTGGTTTGGGGATGATTTGGAGCAAATTCGGGAGTTCGATCCGTCTTCGCAGCGATCGCTCGATAAGGTCGAGCGATTAGTTTTAACTCCTACTAATTTTAACACAATTATTAAAGCAGTTTTATCTGAAAAAAAGCTTGACGCAATCAACCACCTAGGCTCTTTCGACCCCGAAACTGAAGCGGAAAATGAAGGGGAAAAATTTGTCCGCAGGCTGTTGGGTTTAGCGTTCGAGCAACCTGCATCTTTGTTGGATTATTTGACAGAAAATACTTTAGTTGTTATTGACGAACCCCAAGGGTGCGAAGCTCACAGCGACCGCTGGTTTGAGAATGCACAGGAACAGTGGAATAATTGCAATCGAGAATCGGAAGTTGCTGAGGCGGGAACAGAAAAATTGGCAATTGCTAATTTGAAAGTTCCGAAAATTCACCGCACTTTTGCTGAATCTATGGCAGATGTCGCAGCTTTCGACAGGCTAGAACTTTCAGAATTGGCAGAAGATTCTACTGCTAAAAAATTTCAAAGCTCTGCGGAGAGTGACCAGCTAGCGCCTGCGATTAATTTGGCTTCTCGGCCTGTGCCGGTGATGCCTCACCAATTTGCGAAGCTGTCTCAAATGCTCAGGGAAGAGCGCGATCGGGGTTTTACCATTTTTCTGGTTTCTGCTCAACCCAGCCGATCGGTTTCTCTGCTGTCGGAACACGACTGTCCTGCCCAGTTTGTGGTGAATCCGCGCGATTTTTTGGCGATCGACAAGCTGCAACTGCAGCACGTTCCGGTTGCTTTGAAGTACAGCGGGCTGGCAGAATTGGAAGGGTTTATTCTGCCGACTTTTCGGATTGTTTTAATTACCGATCGGGAATTTTACGGTCAGCATTCTCTTGCTACTTTTAGCTACGTCCGCAAGCGCCGCCGCGCTGCTTCTAAGCAAGTAGACCCGAATAAATTAAGCCCTGGTGATTATGTGGTTCACCGCCAGCACGGAGTGGGTAAATTTATCAAGTTGGAACGTTTGACGATCGATCGGGAAACTCGCGAATATTTAGTGCTGCAATACGCTGACGGTACTCTCAGGGTGGCGGCAGATCAATTGGGCGCGTTGTCGAGGTTTCGGACTGTCGGCGATCAAGTACCGGATCTCAACAAGCTGACAGGCCAAACTTGGGAAAAAACTAAAACAAAGGTTCGCAAAGCTGTTAAAAAATTGGCAGTGGATTTGCTGAATCTTTATGCTAAAAGAGCTAAACAAACAGGTTACGCTTTTCCTCCTGATATGCCTTGGCAGCAAGAATTAGAGGATTCTTTTCCTTACCAGCCAACGCCGGATCAGTTGAAGGCAACTCAGGATGTGAAACGCGACATGGAGGGCGATCGACCAATGGATCGCTTAGTCTGTGGCGATGTCGGTTTTGGTAAGACAGAAGTTGCTCTCAGAGCTATTTTTAAGGCAATTACAGCGGGCAAGCAGGTGGCTTTGCTCGCGCCGACGACAATTTTGACCCAACAGCACTATCACACGCTCTCTGAGCGTTTTTCCCCTTATCCGATCGAAGTTGGTTTGCTCAATCGCTTTCGCACTGAAACCGAGCGCCGGGAGATTCACAAGCGTTTGGCGACTGGGGAATTAGACGTGATTGTTGGTACTCAATCTGTTTTGAGCAAAGCGATTAAATTTCGGGATTTGGGCTTGTTGGTGGTGGATGAAGAACAGCGGTTTGGAGTTAAGCAAAAGGAAGCGATTAAAGCTCTCAAAACAGAGGTAGATGTTCTGACTTTGACAGCAACGCCGATTCCCCGGACTTTGTATATGTCGCTGTCGGGGATTCGCGAGATGAGTTTGATTTCGACTCCGCCTCCCAGCCGGCGCCCGATTCAGACGCATTTGGCTCCCTATAACCCGGAAGTGGTGCGATCGGCAATTCGTCAAGAATTGGACAGGGGCGGTCAGGTTTTTTACGTAGTGCCGCGGATTGAGGGGATTGATGAGTTGGCCGCTCAGTTGCAGGAGATGGTTCCGTCTGCCAGAATTGCGATCGCCCACGGTCAAATGGATGCTTCGGAATTAGAATCGGTCATGCTGACTTTCAGTGCGGCAGATTTCGATATTTTGGTGTGCACGACAATTATTGAGTCGGGTTTGGATATTCCGCGAGTCAATACTATTTTAATTGAAGACGCGCAGCGCTTTGGTTTGGGTCAGCTTTACCAGTTGCGGGGACGGGTGGGACGCGCGGGGATTCAAGCTCATGCTTGGCTGTTTTATCCGAAGCAGAACCAACTGTCTGATGCTGCAAGGCAGCGGCTGCGGGCAATTCAAGAGTTTGCCCAGTTGGGTTCGGGCTATCAGTTGGCCGTCCGAGATATGGAAATTCGCGGTTCGGGTGATGTTTTGGGTAATGAACAGTCTGGTCAAATGGAGGCGATCGGTTTTGATTTGTATGCTGAAATGTTAGAGGAGGCTATTCGGGAAATTAAGGGTCAGGAAATTCCGAAAGTGGAGGACGCGCAAATCGACCTCACTTTGACGGCGTTTATTCCTGCTGACTACATCGCAGATTTGGATCAAAAGATGAGCGCTTACCGGTCTGTGGCTTCTGCTAATACCTCAGAAGAGTTACAGCAGATTCAGGCTGATTGGTGCGATCGTTATGGGCCAATTCCTCTGCCAGCCCAGCAACTTATCCGTGTGGTCGAACTCAAACAAATCGCTAAAAAAATCGGTTTTTCTCGCATTAAACCGGAGAATAAGCAGAACATAGTTTTGGAAACATCGATGGAAGAGCCTGCTTGGAATTTGCTCAAGGCTAATTTGCCGGAACATTTGCGCTCTCGTTTTGTCTACAGCAAGGGGAAGGTTACTATTCGGGGTATGGCGGTTTTGACGGCCCAAAAGCAATTGGATAATTTGATTGATTGGCTGGGTAAAATGCAGGGCGCTTTGCCGGAAGCAAATCTTTGATTTTAATACATAATCCCCAAATCTCGCGCACCGCCGAAACCACAGAATAATACCGATGGAACCATAAAAAATATTACTGCTGTTTTCATGATGGTTTTAGCGACAGAAAGGATTAAAATCGTGAAAAAGTTAGTGAGTATTTTTTTGGCGATCGCCCTACTGCAAGGAGTGCCTATGGCGGTTCAATCTCAAGACATAATTGACCCGATCGACCGGGTTGTGAGTGCAGGGTTGATGAATAAAGATGCTAGTGGCAATTTTAATGCTGAGGGCCTTGTCAGTCGGGCAGATTTGGCGATGATTTTAGTGAAAACTTTTGGTTTGGAACGGCGGAAAACCGCTCAGAAACCCGATCGGGAATTGCCGGACGTACCGAAGAGTTACTGGGCTTACAGTGCGATTCAAACTGCTTTGAAAACGGGAACGATGAGTGGATATCGCGACGGAATGTTTTTTCCCAATCAAAGGGTGACTCGCGCTGAAGCTTTGGCGATTTTTGCTCAAGCTTACGGGGTTTTTCAGTTTCCAGATCCCAGCATTTCCGAGATTTTAGCTAAGTATCCCGATGCAGGCGAAATTCCTAATTGGGCTAGAAAGTCTATCGCTACTGCACTTTATGAAGGGTTTGTTAATGTTGATATCGTAACTAATAAGATTAATCCTTTGAAGCCCATGACTCGTGGGGATATTGCTTACGCTTTGAGCAAGTATTTGGAGCGACAAGTAAGGCCAACTTCTTTGCCTGTCCGGGACGAGGAGCCTCCTAATCGCGGCGTGGGTCGGTGATAGTTGTTCTGCATTTAAATTTAATTTTTTGGGCGGGCAGGATGCCCACCCCACAAGAGTTTCAATAAACAGGATTATGAAAATTAAATGCACACCAGCTTACTTGTGAGTTGTGGGAACCGTCAAGACGGTTAGGACGTTCTTAATTCATTTTTCCCTCTTCCTTCTTACTTCTTCCCTCTTCCTTCTTACTTCTTCCCTCTTCCTTCTTACTTCTTCCCTCTTCCTTCTTCCCTCTTCCCTCTTCCCTCTTCCTTCTTCCTTCTTCCTTCTTCCTTCTTCCTTCTTCTATAAAAAGTCGATCGCCCGCAATTCAAATACCATGCAAAATCCCGGAGCTTTGGTGACTGTAAAAGCAGCCATCAAACCCCCAGGATTTAAGGTTTTCCTCTTAAACGAGGTTCAAATTATCCCGACTGAGCTTTAACTCAATCAGCAGTAGCCAATTCGGTACTGGCGCCACCGCGCTTCCGTGTCAGGGTATTGAAAAGCATCTGACCGACAGCTTTAATCAAATTACCTTCTAACTCCATGAACATCTTCATGTTCATACCAAAAGCTGCATTAGCTTCGTCAACAATTCGCTCTGCTGTTGCTTCGTCAATCGGCAGTTCATTCATTGCCTGACGGTAGTTAGCCTTGAATTCTTTTTCATCAGGAATATCCTGGAATTCATAGAAAGCAGTGCCTTCTCCCTCGGAAAGATTCATCCCGCGCTGGGCAATTCCCTTCAGGATTTGTCCGCCGGATAAATCGCCCAAGTAGCGAGTGTAAGAGTGAGCTACTAACAGTTCTGGTGCGGTCGCCGAAATCTCGTGAATCCGCTGCACATAAGCTTTAGCTGCGGCTGACGGAGCTACTTGTTCGCGCCAATTCGCACCGTAGTAGTAGAACAAATCTTGCTCTAAGCTTTGTTTGCGATTCAACTCAGAAAAGTAAATTTTTGAAACAACCGGATGCTGCTTTTGGCGTTCCATTTCCTCTTCGATTGCCGAGTAGACAAAGTAGAGGTTTCCTACTAACTTCCGGTAAGAAGTTTTTTCTACAACGCCTTTTAAAAAACACTTGACAAAACCGACGTTTTCTGCCATTGTGTGGGACTTTTTGGTTCCCTCACGCAATTTGGTCGCTAAATTGATGCTCATAAAAAAATTCGGTAAGTGGGAAACTCAGCGTCTTTAGACCTGAGAGGGAAACGGCTCGGCGGTTTCAACCGCCGTGAATCTTTGCATTACACGAGGATTGCTAGATTCGGTGTAATGAATCTAATGTACTTTCGATGGGACACTTCGGCTACGCGAGCGTGCATCGAAATTACCCTCTCAAATTTTGCAACCCGCGATTACATAATGTTTGCTCTTTCGAGCCTCCCTTTCGGGGTAATGTTAGCTTCGACAAAGTTAACGGCCGGTACTATATCTAGGACAATGATTTAACCCAATAAGTCTGTTTAATCCTAAATTTCTAGAGCAAGGAACTAGCTTCGCATTCCCTGGTAGGTCTTTAACTCTTACCGTTAACGTAGTACCAAGGTACTGAGTCTGGTCAACTGTGGTTTAAGTCTTAGGCTAGAAGCCCAATCTCTTTAGACCTGGGTCGTTGACGCTATATTGTCCAACCTTCTATTTTTGTGGTAGTTGATGGATGCGCCAAAAATCTAAAAATTACCTAAGTGTTTACCTTAGATCGATTTGATGAGAGATTGTATTAATTTTTATAACAAAAGTTGCAGTAGTCAGTTGGCGGTAGTCAGTTGGCGGTAGTCATCAGTCATCAGCCACTAACTAATGACTAATGACTCATCTTTACCAGCAAACAACTGTCAAATGTCAACTGCCAACTGCCAACTGTCAACTGTCAACTGCCAACTGCCAACTGCCAACTGCCAACTGTCAACTGTCAACTGTCAACTGTCAACTAACTTAGATGTCCAAGTCGAGCATATTGAGTTTGGGGCCGTAGGTTTCGATGAATTCGCGGCGGGGGGCGACACGATCGCCCATTAAGATCGTAAAGATGCGATCGGCTTCAGCAGCATCCTCAATCTCCACCCGTTTCAGCGTCCGAGTTGCTGGGTTCATCGTCGTATCCCACAACTGTGTCGGCATCATTTCACCTAAACCTTTGAACCGCTGGACGGTATAGTTAGCATTCGCCGGAAATTCATTGCGGATGAGAGCATTCCTTTCGCGTTCGCTGTAACAGTAGTAATGATTGCGTCCCCGTTCCACTTTATAGAGAGGAGGACAAGCAATATAGATGTAACCTTGTTCTACAAGTGCGCGCTGATAGCGGTAGAAAAAAGTCAGCAACAGCGTGCGGATGTGAGCACCATCTACGTCAGCGTCAGTCATAATTACGATGTGGTGATACCGCAATTGACCCGGATCGAATTCTTCGCCTTTGATGCCCAAACCCAGGGCTGTAATTAACGATTGAATTTCGTTATTTTTGTAGATTTTGGCGTCGTCGGTTTTCTCAATGTTGAGAATTTTACCGCGCAAAGGCAGGATTGCTTGGAATTGGCGATCGCGCCCTTGTTTGGCAGATCCGCCCGCAGAATCCCCTTCAACCAGGTATATCTCAGACAGGGCGGGGTCTCTGGAGCTACAGTCCGCTAATTTTCCAGGCAAAGGAGACGATTCTAAGACGGATTTTCGGCGCACTAAATCGCGGGCGCGGCGGGCTGCTTCAGCGGCCTTAAATGCCTGAATTGCTTTTTCCAAAATAGCGTCAGCTACCTGGGGGCGAAACTCCAAATATTCTGTTAATACTTCGCCTACCAAGGAATCGACAATTCCCCGAACTTCTGTATTTCCTAGCTTCGTTTTAGTTTGACCTTCAAATTCTGGGTCTGGGACTTTGACCGAAATCACGGCTGTCAAACCTTCGCGCACGTTTTCGCCGGCTAGGTTGGGTTCGTTCTCTTTGATTTTGTTGCGCTTGCGGGCGATCGAATTCATCGTCCGCGTCAAAACAGCCTTCAAACCTTCTAAGTGCGTCCCTCCGTCGATCGTCCGAATGTTGTTAGCAAAACCGAGAACATTGTCGCTAAAAGCATCAACGCACCACTGCAAAGCCACTTCTATCTGCACGTTATTGCGTTCGCCTTGCACGTAAATCACTTCTTCGTGCAGAGGCTGCTTTTCACGGTTCATGTAGGCGATGTATTCCTTGATTCCGCCCTCATAACAGTAAGTTTCGATGCGAGGTTCGCTACTTTTGAGCAGTTCCAAACGGTGGTCGCTAAATGTAATTCTAACGCCAGCATTCAAATAACCCAATTCTCGCAAGCGCCCAGCGAGTATAGTGTAATCAAATTCAATACCAGTGCTAAATATTTGAGTATCTGGCAAGAAAGAAACTGAAGTGCCGGTGCGATTGCCTTTGTTGGGCTTGGCATTAAGTTCAGTAACTGGATTGCCTCTTTCGTAGCGCTGTAAATGTTCTTTTTGGTCGCGCCAAACTGTCACTTCTACCCACTCGGACAGGGCGTTAACAACAGAAATACCTACACCGTGCAATCCTCCAGAAACCTTGTAGCCACCACCGCCAAATTTACCGCCGGCGTGGAGTACAGTCATTACTGTTTCTATTCCCGATTTGCCAGTCTTGGCAACGATGCCGGTCGGAATACCCCGGCCGTCGTCTGTCACGGTGACGGAACCGTCGGCGTTGATGTCAATCTCGATGTGAGTGCAGTGGCCAGCCAGCGCCTCATCAATGGAATTGTCCACAACCTCGTAAACTAGATGGTGGAGTCCTCGCGGGCCGGTGGTACCGATGTACATCCCCGGCCGTTTACGGACTGCTTCGAGACCTTCGAGAACTTGAATCTGGTCGGCGCTGTAGCTGCTGGTCATACAAAAATAGCTCCAATAATGAGGTCTAAAGCCCCAAAAGCTTCTAAAATGGGAAAACTTCTAAAATTATAGCATAAAACCGTTAAAGGCGATGCTAGGGCTTTCTGAAGGGAAATTTATCGGGGGTAGGGAGGGGAGTAGTTTTGAGATGGCTTCGGGATTTGCCAGGTGTAGCGCCGTCAATCAGCGGAGGGAGAGAGGAGAAGGGGATTTGACGGTTTTTATGGGGAAATGAAAGATGATTTTTAAATGTGCGGCGGCTTATGTTTAGATTAATTACGATTTGTGGGGCGACGGCGACGGGGAAGTCGGGAGTGGCTGTGGCTTTAGCTTCGCGACTGCAATCCTCGATTCTGAGTGCGGACTCCCGTCAAGTGTACCGCGAATTTGACATCGGAACCGCAAAACCGACGGCGGTCGATCGCACTTCTGTACCGCATCACTTAATTGACATCTGCGATCCGACAGAAACAATGACACTAGCAGAGTACCAGCAGCAAGCTCAAAAATTAATTGCTGCTGTCGATTTTCCTGTTTCTCCCCCCCTGTTGTTGGTTGGAGGGACGGGGTTATATATTAAATCGATTGTCAAGGGTTTAAAAATTCCGAGGGTAGCACCGATGCCCGAATTGCGATCGCAACTTGCGGAACTCGGACAATCTCAATGTTACGCGATGTTGCAGCAGGTCGATCGCTCTGCCGCCGAGAAAATTCACCTGAATGACCCAGTAAGAACTTTAAGAGCACTGGAAGTATTTTATGTCACCGGTCGCCCTATTTCCGAACAGCAGGGCGAAAATCCTCCCAATTATCCTATTTTACAAATTGGGTTGGATTGCGCGATCGATGTTTTGGTCGATCGTATCAAACAGCGCACCGAACAAATGCTAGAACGCGGTTGGATGGCTGAAGTAGAATATTTGTGTAAAAAATACGGCTGCGACTTGCCACTGTTGAACACGCTGGGTTATCAGGAAATGAAACAATATTTGGCGGGCGACATTAAGCTAGAAGACGCCAAAGAATTAACAATTTTGCACACGCGGCAATTTGCGAAAAGACAGCGCACCTGGTTTCGAGCTTATCCTGAAATTGAATGGTTTGATGTTAGCACGCCAGATTTATTGGAGCGAGTTTGGCAGAAAGTGCAAGAATTTGTCAACGAAGATTTTGGGGCTCGCAAATAATCATGTTAATAAGTTCGTAGTAAGGACGACCATGATCTAAGAAAGCTGTGAGATCATATTGAACCTTTCAGCGATAAGTAGCAGGAAATAAAACTTCTATTTGAGGAGAGGCGAGCACCGGATCAGAATGAGCCAATCTCACCAATACTCTGCAGAATGTCTCATTTCTTAACCAATCTTGCAGGAATTCGCGCAATTGAAGCTCAGCAGGTAGCAATGTTTGGTAAATAGAGCGTTCAGAAGATGTCTCTAACAGCCGATGAAAAACTGATTCGTAGGCTTGTGCTTCTGTGGGAATTGATGCCCAGTTAATGGGTGATATTACCAGCAGCGAAACATCATCAGCTTTGTAATCTAGTTGCTTATTAATCAGAGCTACAGCCTTATTTACCAAGTAGCCTCCAAATGTAAAATAGCGGATACCTTTAGATGAACGAATATAGGGAATTTGGTCAATCCGACAAATCCTCCGCAGGTTATCTCTTGCTTTTTCTAAACTTTCGTGTAGGCTCCGGGTTAAAACCTCACTCGGCAATTCCTCCTTGTGGATGATTTGCCAGACACGATCGCAAACAAAAGCATCTGTGCTAATTCCTCTACCCCCATAGGTAAAATCAATGGCACTACCTTTTTCAGATGATGGTTCAACAAGGATACCTGCCATCGAAGCCTTGCGTACCCGCCAAATTTTGCCGGCAAAACGTACCAGAATTCCTGGTCTAACTCTGAGTAAGTTCTCAGCAGGAACTTCACCTAAAACTTTAGATGTGTAACGTAATTCTATGGTTTGGGAACTCCGGCCAAAGTTACCGTATATCATTCGATAATCGACAAGTTTGTGCAGGTTTGCATCAGCACCATATTGATTTTTGAAACCATGACGCTGAAGATAACTATTATTAGCTAATTCACCAAGTATTGTTTCGATAGATGAGCGATCTAGATAGTCTTGGTGATCGAATAGCTTGCACAATTCTGCAATTCGAGTGAAGCGACCACCCTCCGATGCAATGACGCTGAGACACTGTTGCCCAATCGCTCCAAATAATTCATAGGGAGAGCGAATAGGTAACTCACCTTTTTTTGCTGCATCGACAAGAGCAATAAAACGCAACGAGTCAAAGATTACATTATCAGAATTATCCGGTACTAGGCAGATAACATTTGTTTTATTGGCGCGTCGATTACTGCGACCAATTCGCTGTAGGAATGATTCAACCCCGCTGGGTAATCCCCAAAGAATTACAGCATCAATATCACCGATGTCAATACCAAGTTCTAATGTACTGGTAGCAATACAGATCGCAGTTATTGCAGCAGTAAATTTTTGCTCAGTTTCCGCTCTAACTTCTGGCGAGAGAGATGAGTAATGAGTAAAAATGAGGGGATTTAAGCTTTTTTCATGCTGCAAAATTCCTGCTAACCGTTCACATTCTCGGCGAGAATTAGTAAAAATCAATAGTTTAGTCTGCCTCCCTTCTGTCAACTTGCGAATGAGCTTCAGAAAGCTGGCTTCATCAGCAATATGCCGGACATGGGCATCAATAGAACGATGAGCAGGAAATTGAAGGAATTCAGCACTAGCTGCTGATCCAAACAAGAAATCACGCACGTCTGAAAGTCTCCCCACTGTTGCAGATAAGGCAGCCCATTGCAACTCTTGTCCTAAGCTTTTTTGGAGTCTTTGAAATAGGATAGATAGTTGCAATCCTCTCTGCGTGTTGTAGAGAAGATGCACCTCGTCAATAACTACAGCGCAAACTGTTTGTAAAGTTGCATCTTTGCGGAAAAGTAGCACTTCCAGCGATTCTGGCGTTGTTACTAGAACATGGGGTGTTTGCCCAGATACTAAATCATCGCGATCGCCATGACGTATGCCAACACGAAGTCCCAATTGAGCCAATGGCGGATACAGCCGCTTTTCTAAATCATTAACCAGTGCCTTAGTAGGCGCAATATAAATCAGAGTCAAGGCTTCAGTTGTGACAGCTTTTCGCCAATAACGACTTAGCAAGGGAGCCAAAACAGCCTCAGTTTTCCCAGAACCTGTACCAGAAGATAGGACAATATTTTGACCCTTTACTAGCGGTTCAATAGCAGCTTCTTGTACCGGACGCAAAGCTGTAAAACTTCCATAAAATGCTGAAGAAACACGGCGCTCCAACAATTCAATGCTACTCATTCTATTTCCTCAAGCTGTCGGTCTAAAAACTTCACAACTTCCTTAATCGTTTGACGAGTACGGTCTTGAACTGCAATAATGCCAGTTTTTTTGACAATTGCCGTCAGACCTAGTTCAATAGCCGATGAATTAGTATCCCATCCATAAGCAATTCCATGAAAGTCCTTAATTTTTATGGTTAACTCTTGTAGCTGACTGAGCTCTAGGGGACTCATTTCAAAGGTAGAAAGCGCATCCAATTGAGCATAGTCATAATCCCACCGACCCTTACTAATCAGACGATTCCTGCACTTGCTGACAAATTCTGGTGTCACAGCAAAAAAACTCAGGCCCTGAAATTGCTGACCTGCAAAAAACTGGAAGAGATTTTGAAATGCCATTTCTTGATGGGCTATATTTGTAATATTAGATAAAACATCCTCAAATTCATCGAAAAGTATGATGATCCCCCTCATTCCCGAAGCACAGGCCAGGGTATGAATATCTCTAATTGCAGCCCAAGACTGAGCGTAACCTTGAGATTTAAAGTCAAACAAAAGTGCCTTTGTTGTATAGTTTTGCCACTTAATTGTTCTAGTTAATTCTAGTTCTTTTCGGTAGCACATCCGGCTTTTATGTATCAACTCCTGATAAAGATCCTGTGTCTTATAATTACTTTTTTGAAACAGCAAATCCTCTACTAAATCTTTATTAACTCTTCCGCTCATCCAACCGCGCAAGGCAATAAAAATAGCTGGAGATTCAAGGGATTGAGAAAAATCCCATTGGCCGTTATTCGTTATTTTTTGCCATTGCTTACCTGCTGTTCCTTTACTCTCACGTGCTTGTTCGCAAACCCAGTCGAAGAAAGGGCGGACACCTCTATCTTCAGAGTTGTTTGGAATTTCTAAACCACGCCAGACTGCACCCAACATCTGATCCATGCGATTGAAACGGACAGCAGATTTAGCATCCAGGGTTACGGAACTAACAGCAAAATTTGCTTTTAAAGCGGTTTCACGGATAAATCGCAACAAGTGACTTTTGCCAGAACCGTAGTTAGCTTTTAGCAATAGCGCATCCGTTTTTCCTTGTTGAAGCCTAGCGGTCAGCTCCGTAATCTCTGACAGTCTACCTACTGTGAAGTAGCGTACTTGACCATCAGGGGGAATTCCAAGACGAAGAGATTCAATGACTCGCTGCACTTCTACATTCACCGATTATTCCTCCCTAAGATGATCCATTACGTCGTCGTATATAGTTTCCGCTGACCTGGTTTCTCCTTCAAGATGGTCATCAAAATGTGTAATCAAAGCTGTTACTAGGACGCGCCAAAAGCGAACACCACTGAGGGCAGGATGAATTTCATAAAGTTCTTTTACAAAAAATTCAACTTTTACTTCAGAAGGTAATTCTCGTGTCGCTTCTGGATAAGCAGTTGCATAAATACTCAGGATTTTCTTAGCCGCGCTCTGATAGTCTGATAGCTCTGTTACTACCTGATCAAAATTCCAGATAGTATCTAATGCTCTCGGTTGACGTTGTTGCTCTGGCTTGCCGATTCGTCCTTCTAAAGCTCCATAGGTTATGATTCCGTGTTTGGGGTCTGTGAAAAAGTCAGGTGTGGTTGCATAGATGAGAAACAGACCCTTCAGGGCTTCAATATTATTGATCAGAGATAACAAATTGTTGTGAGCATCTCGTAGAGAGGATTTACGCATAATAGAGTAAGCCTGTTCAGCCTCATCAAACAGGATGAGTAATCCTTTGTAGCCGGAAAGTCTCACAAATCCAGCAAGGGATTGTAGCATTAGTTTCGCATTGTCTTTATTAACAATTTTGTTAACTTCAAATCGCTTCCGGTACATGGCTACGCTACCTTCTCCACTGAACCATTGGAGAATTTCAGCTCTATTTTGTTCTTGAAGAGCTAGATCGGGGGATTCAGGCAGAAAAGTTTCCCAGTATTTTTGAATCATCTTTTTAAAATCAATATCAATGCTCCTATCGAGAATCAGAGCTTCTCTAGCTTTAACGTAATCCTCGTAGGAAACTTCGTTACTAACTTTACAATTGCCTGTAGATAAATAAGCTAAAGATTCTTTTAAAACTTGCCCAAAGGGTGCTGCTTCGTTTTCAGTTAAGTAAGATCTCGTTGAAATATTCCGCAAAATAGAATAAAAAACGCTCTCAAACTTATTTAAAGCTGCTGCTTTATCCAACTGTACATTAGAGACTAGGCAGTTATTTTGAAATGCGACTTCCCGAAGCAACCTAAAGAAATGGGTTTTTCCGGCTCCCCACGAACCGCTGATAAAACGGATGATTCCCTTTTCTTCTATACCGCTTAAATGAAATTTTTTAATCCCTGCGATTAATTTTTCATTTCCTACGGAATATAAATCAACACCACGCTGGGGTGGAGTACCTTTGCGAAGTGACTCAACAACCTGAGTAGCAATGCGCTGAGCCATAATTACACCTTTTTAAAGAACATGAAACCGATATAGCGTTTTTGCTCTATGTGAAGAAGCATTCCTTGATTAGTTTCTTTCGTCTGTTGTAATTCCAGACGGCAGCCATCAATCTCTATTGGCCCTTGCTCAACCAGCCGTGAAAGGTCGATGAGGAATTCATCTGTACGAAATCCACTTTCGTTCTTTCCCAGACGTTGCGTGATATTGCGAATAGGAATGGTTGAGCCATCTGATAGTTTATCTTTCTTTAGTATTGCCAAATATTGGGATAGGAGCTTTTTAATAAACTTTTTGCCATCAAAAGTTCGCTCAAAAATCCTCTTGTGTTCTCGTTGTACAACCTCAACTATAGCTCCTATGTCAGCAGGGAATTCAACCATCTTTGATGATTCATAGTTAGACAAGCTTGCTATTTTTTTATGGTCATCTATATCAAGCTGAAAGAATCCTTTCTCAAACTTGTAGCGGGGATGACGACTGTCTTGATCTAACTGTAAGCTAGTCGCCTGACAAGCTTTTTCTAAATAGGCTGGAAACCGATGTGGCTTAAGCTCTTCAGCCCGCTCTTTGGCTACCCGATAAATATCATCCATTAGGGAAACTTCCGAGGACTGATCAACCCTCATCTTCTCTATAAGGTGCTTATGCTTATCCAATAAATCCAGGCAGTGCAGCGGCCACTGTTTGTGGAGGAACCTGTTAAGGTTGTCCCAGAGCTTGCAAAGGCGTTCTACTTCCTCAGCCTGCGCTTTGATGTCTTTTTCTTTCTGGGTGGTGGAGGCTGCTTGTTCTCTGGCTTGGTCTAAAATTTTTTCAGGGAAAGGATTTATTTCAACCATAGGTAAATTTTACAAAATAGACGTGCAATATGCTGTATTATATAACTTGAGGCTAACTTTGACTCGGCAAAATCTCTCTAATTCTTTTCCGAAACAAACGCACCGCCGCACGCTGGCCGACTGTTCTGCTTTGTTCGATGAAACCGGGAATTTCTGCAACAGGTAAAAAGGGAAAAGCTAAACTGCGATCGCACATTTCATATTTCCCTTCTACAAGTTGATAAACTTGCAGAGATTCCCGGCGATACCTCCACAGTTCGGGCACGCCAATAGCAGCATAAATTGTAAACTTATTCACAGAATAATTTGTGTAATCTGACTCTATTGCTAAATCCGGCGGCGGGTCATTTGGCAAATTGATATTTCTGCCTCTAACTAAAGATTCATTTTGAATGTAGAAACAGGAATCAGGTTCGACAGCACAAGTTAAATCTTCTCGTTCAAGAGTCAGCGAACCCAGACTCCTAAGTTCAATTTCCAGCTCATCTACAATGGCTTCCACAAAGCTTTCTATCAGTCGTTTGGGTTCTTCGTGTTCTTCCAGTGGCATCCTGATTTCTAATACTCCTCCATCGTAAGCAATTCTCCAAGCTCTATCGTCCCCAACATCTGCCAGCAATGCTTTAAAAGTTGACCAACTGACACCTTTTAAAACAACTCGGTTTTCTGGGGTAGTTTGCTGCTCGACGGGAGTTGATGTTGTTGTTACCATTTAACAATTCCTTGGTAGCTTCATCAATTTTTATTGTAGTCGATAGACTGCAAATTTAAGGTAAAATTTACAAACATAGTGCAGGTATCGGGTACGGACACGGCACTCCCGTGTCCTGTATTTCATTTTCCGGAAGCGAAGAAAAAAGATTTTTTTTAATTAACCGCAGAGAACGCAGAGGGCGCAGAGAAAGAGAAAAGAGAGAAATTAATAATTTGAGGAACAAGCCGAAAAGCCTGTTCCTCAAATTACATCTCGCGTAGTTAATTAACTGTACAAACTAGCTACATATTCGCCGTAACCGTTATAAGGCAAAGTTGGGCGAGTTTCCCACGACCAACTGTTACCGGGGCCGACTATCCGTTCGCTGGCCTGCGACCATCTGGGGTGTGGCTTATCTGGTTCGACATTTGCTTCAAAAGCGTATTCGTTGGGGCCGATTGTATTCCAAAAAGTGGCGGGCTGTTTTTCGACAAATTCAATTTTGACGATCGACTTTGCGCCCTTAAAACCGTATTTCCAAGGAATCACTTGCCGCAGCGGCGCACCATTTTGTTTTGGTAGCCTTCGGCCGTACAAGCCTGTGGCAAAAAATGCTAAATCGTTGGCCATTTCTTCAATTCGCATACCTTCGGTGTAAGGCCAAGGATAGAATTGGGACATCAAACCGGGGCCGGGAGTTATTTTGGGGTCGTAAAATGAGGTGAAGCGAACGAATTTAGCTTTCGATTGCGGTTCGACATCAGCCATCAGTAATTTCATGGGAAATCCGACCCAAGGAACTACCATCGCCCACGCTTCTACACAGCGAAATCGATAAACTCGTTCTTCGATAGGAAATTTTTTGTAGAGGTCGTCAATATCATAAGTGCGGGGATTTTTTACTAAACCCCCTACTTCTACTTTCCAGTTTTCTGTTGGCAAAGCTTGAGCAGCTTGCCAAATAGATTTGGTGCCGCCGTATTCGTAAAAATTGTTGTATTTTGTAGCTAAGGCTTCGTCGGTAATCGCTCGATCGACTTTGGCAAAGGCGGAATTCCGGCTCAATCCCGCGTATGCTTGGGTTGAGCCTTTGTCCAGAGCCGTTTTTGAGCTATTACTGCTTTGACAACCTGTCAGCGGCAGCAGCGAAGCTGTCACGCCGGCGCCAATTAAATTTGTCATGAAGCGGCGGCGGTTGAGAAAGGCTGTTTCTGGGGTAATTTGTGGGTTGAGAATTTCCCAAGACTTGGGTACGCGAATTAAGGGCATAAGTAATAGTTAAAAGTTAGTAGTTAGTTTGGCTGAAGTTGCCTAAGTTTTAATCTGTTAGTCGATTTGAGATTTGAGAAAAAAGGTTTGAAATTGACTCCATAGAACAAAGAATCGCGGATATTTGGCAAGGCGTCGCGATTGCTTTGCTTTGCTGCGATCGCACTGAAAGTATTCGCAATGACAGTATAGCTTAATTCGGTAACAACTGAGATATTGCACCATTCTCAAGAACAGGCAAGATGCCTGTTCCACAAAGAATGATTTGATTGTGGGGTGGGCATCCTGCCCGCCCGTATGATCGACCTATTAAACCTCGCTCGCAGGAAAGTCAGCAATAATTTACGCGCGATCGACCCAAGCAATTGTGGCGAAAATCTGGGAAACAATTATGATCAAGCAAAGATTCCAATTATTTAATTTGTCCACAGGAAGCGGCACGCACCGCCCCGCTTTCCTCCCCCACTAGCAATAATGTCGGACGGGGGTCTCCAGCGGAAAGACAAATGAGTTACTGCACAAATCCCAATTGCCAGAATCCCCAAAATCTTGATCGCGCGACAGTATGCAAAAGTTGCGAGTCGAACTTGCTGCTAAAAGGCCGCTACCGAGTCTTTCACACCCTCGGTCAAAGTCTCACTTGCCGCACCTTCTTAGCAGTCGATGAAGACCAACCTTCCCAACCCCGCTGCGTCATTCAACAATTCTGCGGCTCAGCAGCAGTCGCCGACGGTCGCACCCAGCAAAACCGGACATTTCGCGGCTCGGCCTCAGTTCTCGACAAGTTGGGGAAACATCCGCAAATACCAAAACTGCTGGCATCTTTTGAAGTCGAAGGCGGCCAGTATTTAGTGCAAGAATACATCGAAGGCCGCAATTTGGCCGATCGGCTTTCAGAAAAAGGTGTTGTTAAAGAAATTCAAATTTGGTATCTGCTGAGCGAATTGTTGCCAGTCCTGCAATTTGTTCACGAAAATCAACTGATTCACCGAGATATCAAACCGTCCAATATTATTCACCGCAAAACTCCCCAAGCATCCCCAGCTTTGGCAGGGAAAGATGATTTACATGGAGTGTCTCAGGAAAGTGCATCGGGGCTAGTTTTAGTCGATTTCGGCGCGACAATTCCGGCAAACAGCGGGCCGCTGAAAACAGAAACGGTGACAGGTTCTGCCGAATACGCGGCCCCGGAACAAATTAAAGGCCAAGCGATTAAAAGCAGCGACATCTACAGTTTGGGCGTCACTTGCATTCACTTGTTAACGGGAATGTCGCCCTTTGATTTGTTTGACATCAAAACCGACAGTTGGACTTGGAGAGATTATTTGAAAGTACCAGTTTCGGCGCGACTCGGCCGCATCCTGGATAAAATGGTGCAGCGAGAACCATCAAAACGCTATCGCTCAACCGAAGCAATTCTCACAGACATGAAATACGGCCCGGCACCGGTAGACGTGATTCTCAGCAAACCCAAGTGGACTTTGGCCATCTGGGGAGCAAGTACGGTTGCCCTGCTGTCCGTAGTGCTGGGTTCTCGCTTGCCATCTCCTGCACCGCAGGCTTTCACTTCTGGTGAGCCTGTTTCTACCATTCCCGAAATTCGGTTCAATCCGCCCCCGATGCACCATTTCAGCCGTCAGGAATCGCAGTCAGGGCCCGCAGTACGCACTCTGGCGGATCAAGACAAAAACCCGGTTTGGGCGGTAGCAGTCGCTCCCAACGGTCGCGTGATTGTCAGCGGGAACAACGACGGCACAATTCACCTGCTGCACAAGCGTCATGGCAAGCTGCTCAAGGTTTTAGCAGGACACTTGGGGCCGGTGTGGTCGGTAGCTGTCAGTCCCGACGGCAGGACGATCGCCAGTGGTGGCGTTGACGGTACGATTAAATTGTGGAATTTCTATTCGGGCAGGTTAATTCGGACTTTGGACGGACACCAAGACGGCGTGTTCTCGGTGGTTTTCAGTCCCGACGGAGACAAGCTGGCCAGTGTCGGTAAGGACAAAACTTTGAAGATGTGGGAAGTCCAAGGCGGGGCCGAGTTGGAAACTCTTAAGCGGGTTTTTGATGAGGTGCAGTCGGTGGCTTTCAGTCCCGATCGACAAACTTTGGCGATCGGCAGCAGCGACGGTAAGATCAACCTGTGGAACTGGCAGACTGGGGAATTGAAAGAAACTCTTTGGGGTCATTCCGAGGGGGTTTGGTCTCTGGCCATCAGCCCGGACGGTCAAACTCTCGCCAGCGGCAGTTGGGACAAGACGGTGAAGTTGTGGGATATCAGCCCAAATAATCAGTCCCGGCAGTCCAACGGTTCTCTGCTGCGGACTTTGATCGGCCATTCCGACAAGGTTAAGTCCTTGGCTTTCAGTCCCGACGGAGACAAGCTGGCCAGCGCCGATTTGAGCGGCACTATCAAGCTGTGGCGCATGAGTCCCGGTGAGCAGTGGCGCATGAGTCCCGCCGACACGGTGGGCACGCTGAAGGGTCATTCTACTTGGGTGGAATTGGCTTTTAATCCTCAAGACAAAACTCTGATCAGTGGCAGTTTTGACGACACGATTAAGGTGTGGCGGCTGTCTCCTTGATTTTTTTGATCGCCCGTTCAATTAATTTTTGAACAGCTAGGGCGATCGAACATTTAGTTAATTGATCTATCAACACTTCCGACAGTTTCAATGCTGACGCATGGGTGTTAGAAACCCGGTTCCTAGGAGTTTTGCTAACAGGAACGAGAAATATAGTCAGCAACCGGGTTTCAGATCGTCAAGAGTGCGTCCAGGACTTTGCTGGATTTTATCTTGCTTTGAGCGGAGTTCTCTGAAACCCCTATTCTGCTGTTGGTAATCAAAAACTGTCCGAACTGTTGCAGGACTTACGCACAGCCTCAATATATAGTGTTTTATAGGGGCAAACCCCCCGTGGTTGCCCCCATACTTGGAATAATTGCGTAAGTCCTATGTTGCTACAAAAACAAATTTAAAATATCAAATAGTTAGAATATCCCTAGAAATCGCGGTTGTTAACTAACACTTGTGGTAAAGTAGTTTCGGCTGTTAAAGTAAAATCTATGACCGCAAATTCCGAGTTAGCAGAGCAGTATTTGTCAACGGGCGATAGCCTTCAGAAATCAGGAAAACTTGAGGAGGCGATCGCTCAATATCAAAAATTACTAGCCATTCCAGCAGATAATGCGATCGCACTCAACAAGATCGCAGAAATTTATTATACGCAACAGAAATATGTAGAGGCGATCGCCTCCTGTTACCAAGCACTTCGCCACCAACCGAATTTCGCCGCAGCCTACAAAACTCTAGGCAATATCCTGCAAGCCCAAGGCAAAATAGACGCGGCGATTCGCGCCTACTCCAAGGCGATCGAATTTGATCCTAATTTTGTCGAAGCCTATGTTAACTTGGGCAGTATGTTTTACAAACAAGGCCAGCTCGATGAGGCTATAACTTACTACCAAAAATCTATTGCTCTTCAACCAGATTTAGCCGTCGCTTATTGGAATTTAGGCAAAAGTTTGGAAGAGCAAGGTCGAATCAATGAAGGTTTATTTTATCAAAAAAAAGCTCTAAATTTACAGCCGGAGTTAGAAGGTAGAAGCAATTTAGTAAAAAATAGCACTTACTGAAGAGGAATGTTATAGTCAGAATAATTAAATCATTAACGATACAAGCTGGATCAACATGGAAATTAACCAGAATCCGCTCGAACTCCTAACGGCTAAAGTACAAGAAACTCTTGCCGATATCCAAAACTTAGGCAACCAAATTGATGCAAAATTTGATGAAAGTGCAACTGTATTAACGGCGTGGGTACAATCAGCGCCAAGTTCAATTGTTAGTGCCGGGGCGATCGCCACTCAAGAAGCTTTTAAAATAGCACATAACATCCGTTTTGAAAACCTGCCAAGAAATCTGCAATCCAAATTTGCTAGGGCTGGGGTACGTGACGGCATCCGAGATGTTCAAGAAGCAGCAAAAGTATTTGAATCCATACCCGCCCAAATTCGTGCCCAAGGCCCAGAAGCAATTCGCAACTTCTGTCAAGATAAAGATTGGAGTCACATCCAAGCGCACGTCAATGGAGGCGGAAGCGAAGCTGCTAACGGGATTTTTGAACATTTTTGGGTGAATCGTGCTCGCGGTGGTGTAGATATGACTGCTGCAGAATTAGCAGTCGCTAAGCAAGTTTTAGCGGATGCAGCGTTTAAAGCAGCAGTTGCCGAAATCGTTGGGGCTGCAATGAAAGGGGCGATCGCCGCCGCAGTAATTGAGTTAGTATTTTCGATATTAGAAAACTCGCTACTGTGCGTGGAAGGCAAAATTACGCAGTCAGAGTTAGTCGAACAAGTCGCCACTGCCACCGCTAAAGCTGGCATTGCTGGTGGTGTTATTACTGGTATTCTGTTAACACTGTGCATGATATTTCCCCCCATTGCCGCGCTTTTAGGTGCCGCAGCGATGCCCTTGGCGGTTGCAGGTATTGGTTTTATGGGAATTCGCGCTTGGGAAATCTTTTGTCACGGCGATCGACTATTTGGTATTACTGAACAAGCACAAAAATTTCTGGGAATGACTGAACAGTTGACAGTTATGATACCCGAATCAAACCGTTTATGAGGCGCGGATTTAAGAGTCTATTCATTAGGTTATTTATGTCCGCGCTTTTGGGTGGCGGTTGCTTGTAGAAACCTTTTCAGATGATTGGGAAACATAAATAGTATGGATTCAGTAGTAAAAACTCAAGATCAGCAGCATCCGCAATACAAGCGCGATCGAGCCAGTGTCGATACTTTATTAGCAGGAGAAGCAACCGACTACAATTTATCGGAATTAGCAAGATTAATAATTCGCTACCGAGGCTTTCCCGGCGCTAGAGATATTCAATCCGACTTAAAAAAAGTTCTGCAAAAATGGAATCATACCGAAGAAACTCTTTACGAAAAAACCCGTAAAATTCACGCCAAAGGTGAAGTTTACAGGAAACAAAAAAGCGATCAAGAAGATTGGCTTTAATCTCAAATCTGCAACTTCCAGGAAGAGCCTGGGAACCAGCAACAGTCAACAGTCAACAGTCAACCGTTAACTGTCAACTGTCAACCATTAACTATTTTCAAACCATCTCTGGCGAAACTTGCATAGCCGGCTGGGGCTGGAACTGGAACAGCGAATAAACCACATTGCGGCGGATATCCGTCATCATGTCCAAAAACAGCTCATAACCTTCAGTCTTGTACTCGATCAGCGGATCTTTCTGCCCGTAACCGCGCAGCCCTACAGACTCACGCAAAGCATCCATTTGTTGCAAGTGTTCCCGCCACAAAGTATCAATTTGCTGCAAAATAAAGAACCGCTCAGCATCGCGCATCAATTCCGCTCGGATTGCATTAACTTCCGCTTCTTTCATGTCGTAAGCGTTGCGTACTTGTTCGTGCAAGAAAGTTTTAATTTCCTCAACCGACAAATCTTCTAGCTGATCCGGTGTCATGTCAGCCAGCAAATAAACAAATTCCTTTACCTTGCTCACAAGTTTTTCGACTTCCCATTCTTCCGAAGGCAAATCGGGATTGATGTATGCTCCCACGATATCATCCATCGTTTGTTCGGCATATTTAATTACCTGTTCCTTGGAGTCCAAACCTTCCAATACTCGGCGGCGTTCCGCATAGATTGCTCGACGCTGATTGTTCATCACTTCGTCGTATTCAAATACCTGCTTGCGGATATCGTAGTAGTAGGTTTCGACTTTTTTCTGAGCGCCTTCGAGGGAACGAGTCAACATTCCAGATTCGATCGGCATATCTTCCTCAACACCGAACATCTTCATCATACCGGCCACCCGTTCACCGCCGAAAATCCTGAGCAAATTGTCTTCCAAACTCAAGAAAAACCGCGTAGAACCGGGATCTCCTTGCCGTCCCGCCCGGCCCCGCAACTGATTGTCAATCCGGCGCGACTCGTGGCGTTCGGTACCGATGACGTGGAGGCCTCCCAACTGCACAACTTCATCATGTTCGCTGCTGGTAAAAGCATCGTACTCGCTGCGAGTTAAATTGTAAGCTTCCCGCAATTTTTGAATTACGATGTCTTTGGTAGGGGCTTTTTCCGAGGCTACAGCCACAATGTCATCGGCTTTCAATTCCGAGAGCGATCGCTCGCCGTACTCCTTCACCGCCAATTCCACCGCCTCCACGAGCATTTGTTTGGCATTTTTCGATAGCTCCGTCGGGAAAATCTGCGCCGAAGCTTTCCAAGACTTGACCTTTTTCGCAGTTTGACCAAAACCTTGAGGTGCGGGGCGGCCACTAATACCAGGCACTTGCACCACCGAAAACCCTTCGTCATCCTCGGGTTGCACGATCCGGGGCATCAAATATTCTCGCAATTTGAGCCGCCCCATGTACTCAGAATTACCGCCCAAAATGATGTCTGTACCGCGTCCCGCCATGTTTGTGGCGATCGTCACAGCGCCTTTGCGTCCGGCTTGAGCAATAATTTCTGATTCCCGCTCCACATTTTCCGGTTTAGCATTCAGCAAATTGTGAGGAATTTTCCGTTCCTGCAGCAGGCGCGACAGCAACTCCGACTTTTCCACGCTTGTAGTACCCACCAGCACCGGCCGACCCATCTCGTGCATTTCCGCGCATTCTTGGGCGATCGCATTCCACTTCCCAGCCTCCGCCTTGTAAACCATATCCGAAAGGTCAGTACGGCTGGTAATCCGGTTAGTGGGAATCAGCGTCACTTCCAGATTGTAAATCTTCTCAAACTCCGTTTCCTCAGTCTTCGCCGTCCCTGTCATCCCCGACAGCTTCGGATAAAGCAAAAAGAAATTCTGATAAGTAATCGTCGCCAGCGTCTGAGTTTCCGGCTGAATTTCCGCCCGTTCCTTGGCTTCTATCGCCTGGTGCAAACCGTCACTCCAGCGCCGTCCCGGCATCACGCGGCCGGTAAACTCATCCACAATCACCACTTCGCGATCGGGAGTGACGATGTAGTTAATATCCTTAATAAACAATTCCTTCGCCTTAATCGCATTAAAAATGTAATGCGCCCAAGGGTCAGCCGGGTCGTACAAATCCGTAACACCCAACAAATTCTCAGCTTCACCAAACCCTTCATCGGTCAATAGCACATTCCGAGCCTTTTCGTCAACCTCGTAATGTTCTTCATTTTCCTTTCTCAGAGCAGCAGCTACCTCAGCCGCCCGCATATACTTTTCACTGGGGCGTTCCACCTGGCCGGAAATAATTAAAGGCGTCCGTGCTTCATCAATCAGCACCGAGTCAACTTCGTCAATCACGCAAAAATTAAAAGGACGCTGCACTACATCTTCCATCACAGTAGCCATGTTGTCCCGCAAATAGTCAAAGCCGACTTCGCTGTTCGTGGCGTAGGTAATGTCGCAGTTATAATTTTTCTTTCGTTCCACCTGATCCATGCCCTGCTGAATCAGTCCCACAGTCAATCCCAGGAAGCGGTGCACCTGCCCCATCCATTCCGCGTCCCGCCTTGCGAGATAATCGTTGACGGTGATGATGTGTACGCCTTTACCGTTGAGGGCGTTGAGGTAAGCCGGCAGCGTCGCCACGAGAGTTTTGCCTTCACCGGTTTTCATTTCCGCAATTTGGCCTTTGTGGAGGATGATGCCGCCGAGGAGTTGGACATCAAAGTGGCGCAGTCCCAAAACCCGCTGTCCCGCTTCCCGCACCACTGCAAAAGCTTCCGGCAAGATTTCGTCTAGGATCTCTTTCTCCTCGTTGAGAGATTTAGCTTTTGCCAGACGTTCTTGAAACTCGGCCGTTTTCCCTCTGAGGCCGTCGTCTGAGAGTGCGCGGAAGTCTTCTTCCAAAATATTGATATCAGCTACCCAAGGCTGAAATTTTCTCAGTTTGCGCGCGTTGGGATCGCCTAGCAGATTTTTAAACATGGCAGGAGAGGCAGATTTTTAATAATTTAGCTATTAGCTTTCAGGGTTACGGGCTGTAGTGTTAGCCACAACATATACCCTCCCCGATTGTAGCAACCATTGGCTATCCTGGGCCGTCGCTGGGGGCGATCGACCGATTTTGGATTTTAGATTGAATAATCGATTCTTCTTGCCCCCTCCTGATTAAGCCTAGATTTTCCTAGGGGCGAAGCATTTAGGCGACAATGTGCCTGTGTTATGGAGTTGCCGGATCATCATTTCCACCAAGCAGCGTGCTTATCAGTCAAGATTTTGCAGTTAGGGACAGAAATATCTCCCCCTTCCCAACCTTGTCGGCTCACTGCTTGAAAATCTTGCAAGATATTTAGAGTAAGACCATGATTAGGCGTGCGATACCTTTTTGACCTTTTGAAGTAACCACCTGCGGACATTTCGTCACCATCTGAACTATACCAGTCTGATTCCTCCACCCAGAGTTGATACTCGCCCAAGTGAACAGCCGCTACGTTCAGACCATGAAGCCAGTAGTAAACCCGACCATAATACGCAGCATGTAACCATTTTTCCCACTGCTTGGGTGCATACCTTTCAGCTTCGAGAGCGTCGCCGAAAACGGGCAGCCAAAGAACATAGATGCCTAAGCGATTATATTCTTTCGTCCGATCAATTATTTTGCTCATGGTCAAGCTGCTAACCTGAACCTCGATAGCAACCTTGACCGTGTAGCTCTCAAAGTAAATGTCAGGAACAACCTTGCCTAAATCTTTTTCCAATTCGCAAGCAATCACGCTTTTATCTTGATTCAAGCCGTCGAAAATAGTCTGCTTGCATACCCGATGCAACTCAGATTCACCTTGCCCATACTGACAAACCACCGGAGGCTTGTGAGCAAAATGATGCACCTTGACCAGACCTTTGCGGAGAATAGTTTCACTCTGGCATTTGGGACAGAAGAAGGAACCATCCTGCTTTTGCGAATCTCGCGCCACAACTTTTTGCCCGTCGCTAGATCGAATCGAAGTAATCATCTCAGAAGTATTGCAAGTTTCTACCAGATACGCGCACCGGAATAACTAAGCGTTAACCCGCAAATGCCGGATAAATACCTGATCTAAGCCCAAACTACGGCATATTTTGTATCTTGTCAAGTTCTACTGAATAAAATTATATATATTTTACAGTATCTATGATTTTCCGACATATCCTTCATCTTAAACACAATAACTAAAGCACAGAGACAAGTTATTTGCACTAATTTTGGACTGTTTTTACTTTCATGTATCCCTCAATTTAGGACACACTTCAAACGCTAATTGTGACCCATAAAAACAAACATCAAACTCAGTAAAAAAATTAGTACGCCCTAAAAGAATCGGAATATTATTCACCCTCGTCCAGGCAAAAGCTAACTGAACTGGCTCAAAGTCCCCTACTTTTGCCCAGACTAATAAGCCTTTTGTTTCAGCACTCGCTAAATTCCCCGCTAAAGTAACAGAAAATCTTTGCTCTTCCCAAATTACCCCTAATTGCACCCCAACATTATAGGGCAAAACATTTACACTAGCTCCTGTATCCAGTAAACCCATAACCTCAACAGAACGATTTTGATAAGTTAGTGTTAAAGGCAGATACGGAACATCAGCTAAAACACCCATTCCATCTCGTTTAGGTTGAAAAGGATATCGCCTACTATTAAACATTTTGAGTTTGTTTCTGCTCAATTTCTAGGAACTGCGTCAATTGCTCTGCTGCACTATTAGAAGTATGCACTGAATATAAAATTTCCGCAGATTCATTACCCATTACAATTCCTTCTTCTTTCGCCAATTCTGCTATTAAAAACAGCATCATTTGAAACTTTTCAGCACGAGGCAATTGCCGAAGTTGGGCTAATAATTCAAGATTTGACATAAAACGCCATAGAATTAGTTTTTACATTTTATCATGACCTTGAGATTTCAACCACTCCAAAACAGCACAGCCAATGCGTAAGTTTTGAACGGGCCCTCCTAGCCCGCCCCGATCGCCCTTATTGAAAATGCTGTCACATCTCTGGTCAGATTAACCCTAGTTTTAAACAGGCCTGGGAACTTCGTAAGTCAAAAAGTCATAGGCCATTTTCGTATTCGGAAAAATAGCCTGCGCTTCCTTGAGCAAATCATCCAGGACGATCGCATTTCCCGGAGCGTAACGCGGGCTAAAATGCGTCATAATTAGCTGTTTCGCCCCAGCGATCGAAGCCACTTGAGCCGCCATTGTCGAAGTTGAATGCAATCTATCAAAAGCCATTTGAGCATCTTGATGAGCAAAAGTAGCTTCATGCACCAACAAGTCAGCATCCTTCGCCAATTCCACCGCCCCGTCACAAAAAACCGTGTCCGTACAATACACAAACTTGCGACCGATTTGATCCGGGCCGCAAAAATCCGTACCTTTAAACAGTCGCCCGTCCGATAACTTTACCGTCTTTCCTTGTTTTAATTGACCGTAAAGCGGCCCGGAAGGAATACCCACAGCTTTCGCTTTTTCTACATCAAAATGTCCCGCACGGTCTTTCTCAGTTACTCGATAACCAAAAGCAGTAACTCGGTGCTTCAAAAGGCCGCAGCTAACAATATATTCGTCATCTTCATAGATGACTCCCTCGTGACTTTTGTGTACCTTAACCGGGTAAGAAAAATGAGTTTGAGAATAGCGAACGCCAGCTTGCAAATATTCTTCAAGTCCCGGAGGCCCGTAAAGATCGATGCGCTTGACATTCCCCGCCAAACCGCAGCTAGCCAGCAAACCCATTAAGCCGAAAATATGGTCGCCGTGCAGGTGAGTGATGAAAATGCGGCTCAGTTGGCTGACTTTGAGGTCGCTGCGGAGAAACTGGTGCTGAGTTCCTTCGCCGCAGTCAAACAGCCAGAGTTCGGCTCGCTGGGGCAAGCGGAGGGCGATGCTGGAAACGTTGCGCGATCGCGTGGGGACACCGGAGCTAGTTCCGAGAAATGTAATCTGCAAGACTCAAATCACCTCAATTAAATCTTAAAAAATATGTTACATATATCCAGAGTGCGACAAATCCGACATATATGAAATAGTCGCAGGCAGGAACCGGGATAAATCGCTGTTCCTGCGAACATCTATTCGCTTAAAATCATTTTTGACAATCGCACAGAGTGATCAACCCAATTCTAACGTTTTGTTTCTTCCGTTCCCCTTCCTTTTTCCCTTGCCTTGCCTTCCCTTAAAAATTCTTAAACTCATACAGCACAGGAGGAAAATTTTCAAATGCAGTCAGGAGTATTTTTTGGTTCCGTTCTTTCGACATTAAAAAAACGCTACTTTTGGATGGGGCTGTTGTTTTGGCTGGTAATGGTAGCCCCAGCACAGGCCGCGCTGATCTTGCGAGTTGCGGTACAAGACGGGACAAGTCAGATAAAAGTCGGCAGTTCTACAAAGGCTGCAATCCGCGACGGTAGCGGGCGCAATTTGGGCGAACTGGCCGCAAACAGTTCTCAGTCGGCTCAATTTCGATCGGGAACAGTGGCAATTGGTCGCTGGGCGGCCAACCAAGTTTGGATCGAGCCGACGGGGAACGGTTATGTTTGGATTGGCGATCGGTGGTATCGGGGACGCACGCTTCTAGTTCCCCAAAAAGGAGGCTTGACTGCCATCAACTACGTCGATATCGAACAGTATCTCTACAGCGTTCTCGGCGCCGAAATGAGTGGCAATTGGCCTCAAGAGGCTTTAAAAGCGCAAGCAGTCGCCGCCCGTTCCTACGCTATCCACCAGCGCCTGAAAAGCGAAACCGAGCTTTACGATGTGGACAACACTCAGTCTTCGCAGGTTTACAAAGGACTGCAAACAGAATCTTCTGGGACTTATTCCGCAGTCGATGCAACCGCCGGCCAAGTTCTGGCTTACAACGGTCAGATTATTTTAGCCGTTTTCCACTCTGCGTCTGGGGGGCATACTGAAAATGTCGAGGATGTTTGGACGGAACCCTTGCCTTACCTGCGTGCTGTTCCTGACTTTGACCAAGGGGCGCCGGTTTACCAATGGAAAGAAAGTTTTTCTCGGGCTCAAATCAGCAGTAAGATTTCTGGCGTGGGCAATGTGATCTCGATGAAGCCAGAACGCACTACCGCTTACGGCAGCGTTTTGAGGATGAAAGTAGTTGGAGATGGCGGTTCTAGGGTCATGACTGGCGCAGATTTACGCCGGGTTTTAAATTTGAGGAGTACGCGGTTTACCGTGATTCCTCAGTATGGGGGCGGTGGGAACCCAAGGAACAGTGGCCAAGCTCCTACCGGTTTTCAGGTTGCTGGCAAAGGTTTCGGCCATGCTGTAGGAATGAGTCAGTGGGGGGCATACAATTTGGCCAAACAAGGATACGGCTACCAGCAGATTTTGTTGCACTATTACCGAGGTGCTACTTTGGCTAGAATTGCAGTCCAGTAACTGCTGGGAATTGGGAATTGGGAATTGGGAATTGGGAATTGGGAATTGGGAATTGGGTCGAAAAGCATTGGGAATTGGGAATTGGGAAGTGGGGCGAAAAGCATCTTCGCCGAAAAGCATTGGTTATTAGAGCCAACAACAAATAACCAATAACTACTAACTACTGCCAACTGCCAACTGCCAATTGCCAACTAACTACATTAAGGATTGCTATGCAAAAGTGGGAGTATTTATTTGTGGATGCGAATATGTATCCTTTTGGAAACAAGCTGATTAGTTTATATGTAAACGGTGAAGAACAGCGAGATTGGAAACAAGGCTCGCTGCATCTATTTGTCAATCATTTGGGCGAGGAGGGATGGGAACTTGTGGCTCTGGATCACGACTCGAAGTATGACCAAAATTGTTTGATTTTTAAACGCCCTAAGCTTATTTAATAAAACTCGGAGTATAAAAACTTCTGACATCAATAAAAATTGATATTTTCCACAATTCTTAGCAACGGGCTAGAAGCCCGTTCCACACACAACAAAGATATTTTATTGTGGAACAGGCATACTGCCTATTCTTGAAAAGGATGCAAGATTTTAGTGTAACCTAACTTAACAACAAAAAACAGTTTTTTTCATTAGTATTACAAGTTGTCCGAGCGATCGATCCTGCGCTGCCATTCGGCATCTATTTTGGCTGACTGTTCTAGTTCTTGTTGGGTTAATTCGGTTTCTGTTGTATAAGCTAAGTCTTCTCCTGTCAGAACGTTTTCTGCTGCAAATTCCTGGGCGTAGGCCAGTTTTTTGAGCAAGTTGGCATCGGGTTCGTTTAATAACATTGCTCGCTGCTGACGCTCTTGATTGCGGGATTCTATCCGGCTATTTTTCCACTGAATCCAGAAGTAGCGAATTAAAGGAATTGCGAGAAATCCGACGCCGTAAATCAGGAGCATGGGATAAACAGCGCTGACGAAACCGATAAATCCACCGGCGAGCAAATTATTAGTTAATAGATTCCCCAAAACTAACGCACCGACAAGATTGACGGCTCCTAACCCTGCTGCGAGCATGATTTGTCCTGAACTGGCGTTGCTGAAACGCCACAGCATTTCTCGCAAATAAGCTGCTACTGGTTCAGAATTTCTCTCGGTGGCTGTGGTTTGCAATTGCGGGAAGTGGTACACTATTTCCCCTTCGGGACTGACTTCGGGGCGGCCGTCAAAACGGGCGAGGGCTGGTAACATATATTGTTCGTATTCTCGGGCGTATCCTTGTCCGAGATTGTCTAGATATGGGGCAATTTGTTCGGCGGCGACGGCACCTCGGTTGTTGCGAATTGCGGCGGCAATATCGCTCCATTTGCGCTCTTCTAGATTGTTATTGGGATTGCCGTCTCCAAATAGAAAGGAGAAAACTGCTTCCAGAAAACTCATCTGGGGCTTTTGGCCGCTTAAGCGCGATTGCTGCTGGTAGTAAGGTTCGTCGTGATTCCAGTAAAATATCCAGATTAAGTCGTTCCAGAAGTTGGGAAAAAAGAAAAAGCCCCCGCCTCTGTTGCCGCCGCCGCTTCCGCCACCGTCTCCTCCTCCTCCTCCTCCCCCGTTATTGCTGTCGCTGCTGGAGAGTAAACTGGAGACTAAAATAGTGATAGCAACAAAAATTAAGAGGATGGAAGCTACCAGCACTATGCCAAAAGATACTCGAATCAGGTAAAATAGAATTTTCCAGATTTTTTGCCACCATTCCTGCAATTGCAAGCGCAAGAATTTGTTTCGCAAAATATCTCGAAAGTTCTTGGGAAATAGGTAGGCAATGTCGCCGGATTCTGCTACTTGCAGGTTGCCGCCTGCTTCGGAGGCGAGGGTTAAGAGTTCTCGCTGGGCAAAATTGACATCTAATCCAGCTTTGGCCGCCACGTCTCCAACCGTAACGCGGTAGCCAAGTTGTTCGACGGCTTGCATAATGGTGGGATTCGGAGCCATAGGTTTCTCTCTGTGAAAATTACCTGGTTATTTTTATTATATAGTGCGAAAATTCGATCGCGTTTTGAGACCCTGGTTTTTGATTTTTTTTGATGCTGCGCTTGACTTTGGAGCCAAATATTGCTAGTCTTTTGACCGATCGCCCGTAGGATGCGGCAAATAGGTTAAAGAAATGTGGTTTTTTTTGCAAGTCCGGCAAGAGTTATTTAAAATAGATAGGGCTTGCGCGGGCGTGGTACGCAAAGCCGTATTTTGAGGTTTGCAGTTGTGTCTCACAAGCCTTTTTAGTGTCCTCGGCACCACTCTCAACCCAAACAGTTGCAAAACTCTTAATAGGAAAACTTTACAGGCTAATTTTTCTGATTAGCCACTAACCAAAGAATCGCATATGCCAAGAACTCAACGCAACGATAACTTTATTGACAAAAGTTTCACGGTAATGGCTGATATCATCCTGAAGATTATGCCGGCGAAAAAGCAGGCGAAGGAAGCTTTTGCTTATTACCGGGATGGTATGTCGGCTCAAGCTGATGGCGAATATGCGGAAGCGCTGGACAATTATACTGAAGCGCTGAAGTTGGAGGAAGATCCTTACGATCGCAGTTATGTCTTGTACAATATGGGGCTGATCCATACTAGCAACGGCGAACACGATAAAGCTTTGGAATATTACAGCGAGGCCCTGGATCTCAATCCGAGAATGCCACAAGCGCTGAATAATATTGCTGTAATTTACCACTATCAAGGGGAAAAGGAAAAGGAAGCTGGCAATGTTGAAGGGGCGGAAGGGCTTTTTGATAAAGCTGCGGATTATTGGAAGGAGGCTATTCGCTTGGCGCCCAATAATTACATTGAGGTGCAAAATTGGCTGAAGACGACTGGCCGATCGCAGATTGATGTGTATTTCTAACTATGATGGGAATGGGGCATCGGGCAGAGTTAGTAGTTAATAGTTAGTAGTTAAGCTGTTCTGCATTTAAATTGGATGTCAAAAAACAATTAAACTCTTGTGGGGTGGGCGTCCCGCCCGCCTCGACCATGCAATTTAAATGCGCGACAGCTTAGTCGTTTCTCTAATAACCAATAACTAATAACCAATTCCCCATGCCCTATTCTCCATGCCCAATTCCCAATTCCCAATTCCCGATTTTTATGATTGACAGAGAAGAAGTTCGGAAAGTAGCGAATTTAGCGAGATTGGAATTAACGCCGGAAGAAGAAGAGCAGTTTACTGGTCAACTTAACGGTATTTTGGATTATTTCGAGCAGTTGAGTGAACTAGATACGAGTAAGGTGCAGCCGACAACGCGGGCGATCGATGTTAGTAATGTAATGCGATCGGACGATTTGCAACCTTTTGCTAAGGGAGAAAGTATTTTGGAGGGAGCTCCCGATCGCGATGGGGAGTTTTTTAAAGTGCCTAAGATTATGTAGGGTTCGCACTGCGTAGCTAACTGAGGGAAATCTTTTCAGGGGTTGGCTCCTATGCCCACCCCAAAAGCAGATTAAACTAAGTGTGGAACAGATAATAAGTAAGCCGGCGAAAGCCACCCCACAAGCCGATTAAACTGATAGAAACCCAAAACCATCTCACTCATAGGGATAAATCTGTAACGTTCATTCTTGGGGTGACAAATAGTCATGTACATATTAATTGGTGGAGCAGGAATGATGGGGCTGGGTTTAGCCCAGCAGTTATTAAAACTCGGTCATACGGTTGCAATCATCGATGCCGACCCGCTGGCCTGTCGCTTTGCTCGAGAAAAAATCGGAGTGATGGCATTTGAAGGCAGTGCGGTGAGCACAACGGTTCTTCTGGAAGCGGGAATTAAACAAGCAAACGCAGTCGTTGCAGCACTCAGGGATGATGCACTGAATTTAGCGCTGATTACCCTATCGAGGAGCTATGGCATTTCCCATATTGTGGTGCGAATGCGCGATCGCGAATTCCTGGAAGCCTATCGACTAGCCGGAGCCAGTCACATCATCAACACTATTGATTTGGCAGTTGCATCAATGGCGAATGCGATTGAATATCCCCAAATCGAGTCGATGATGCACTTTGAACACGGGCAAGTCGAGGTATTAAAGCTGCCAGTTCCAGGCGATTGCAATGTGGCAGGCCGCACCGTTGCTCAAATTGCTCTAGACCCCCGTTTTCCAAAAGGTTCGCTGATTATTGGTTATCAATGCCATGCCTGCGCCAATCTGGAGATTCCGAACGGCAATACTGTTCTTGAAGCAGGCTCTACCATCTTGGTCGTCACCCGTCCAGAGCTAGTTCACCAGATGATTGATTACCTCGGCATTCGCGCTAGTCATCTGCCAACGCTAGAAGTTTCTCATCCAAATCTTTGATGTAAGGATGAACCAGATCCTCTGGGACAATTCGCTTGCGGAGGGCATCGCTAACTGCTCCTTTTTCTGCTAGAAGCAATCGCCGTCGAATCGTATCTAGCCCGCTGCGATCGCCCTCTAGTTGCCCTGCTCTATGTTGATTGTAGAGATCGCGCAGCACTCGCTCAGAGTGTGCTACTCGTGCTTGATACGATGCCCATAACTCCTCGTAAACTGCCTTCGGCAACACGCCTGCTTTCAGCAAACTATCTAGCTCATCTTGAGCCGCTTTGGAAGCGATCAACTGAATCTGTAACTGCCCAGCTTCCTGCATTACATCAGAAACACGGCTAATTTTTAGTCGTTTTACCAGCCAGGGTAAACTTAATCCCTGTCCGACCAAGGAGAATAAAACTGCACCGAATACCAGCGCAATGATGTTATCTCGTCCTGTCAATGCCAGAGGAATACTCAGCGCCAGTGCCATCGAGAGTGAGCCTTTGATGTTTCCCACAAACAGAACGTGCTGCCAGCGCAGGGGAATCGGACGATCGAACCACCGCAGCCCCGCTAACAACAGATACACCGAGAGAATCCGTCCCAGTTGATATGCCAAAATGACGAACAGGATGGATGGCAAAATTCTCCACAGCGCTAGGGGGTTAATCTCAATGCCGATCAGCAGAAAAATAAATGTATTGACCCCAAAACCAGCGTACTCCCAGAAGCTCAGTAGCGTAATTCGATCCGAGGCTGACGTACTGCGAGAAAGCCCCAGATTGCCAAAAATGAGTCCGGCGATAACCACAGCCACCGCACCGGATACCCCCAAAAATTGCCCGATTTGGAATGTTCCTAACGCCAGCGCCACGGTCAGCAAGAGACTGCTCAACGGGTCATGTAATCGAACAAATATCGGCAGACTCAAGTAACCTAAGATGATACCCACGACTCCCCCACCCAAGGCAACCACGAGCAGTTCCTTAAGTCCTCCCACGACGGTAAAAGAGCCTGTAGCATAAACGACTAGAATCAAATTGAATGAAACCAGGGCAGCCGCATCATTGAACAGGGTTTCTCCTTCCACGATGGTGGATAGCCGGGAAGGTACACGGATCTCTTTAAAGACCGCGATCGTTGATACGGTATCCGTATTTGCCAGAATCACTGCGATCAGCAATGCCGGAATCCAGTCTAGCCCTAGCCCAAATTTAACTAGAACAGCGATAATTGCTGAGGAAAAGATCGAGCCGGGACCAGCCAGCAGGGCGATCGGCTTAAAGGTGCTGCGGAGACGGCTGATATCAGTATTGATAGCTGCTTCAAAAATCAGAATTGGTAGGAAAAGATTTAATACTAAAGAGGGGTCTAAACCAATTCGACGCGACAACAGCTCTGTAATGGGCAGACCTGCTAACACTAAGCCCGTCACATAGGGAATTCGCAACCATTGGGTTACGAGTGCAACAACAGTTGCAATCAGCAGCAGAATGATCAAGATGATGACCAATTCAGGAATGACTCCTGCCGTTTGGCTATTTGTAGCAGGCTCGCTGCCCAAGGGAGTTTGTTGCGCTACAATCGACTCTATCACCGATACTCCTCCCATAAACTCGTTTTCCTCAAAGAAATTAACAGATTAACTACCGTTTTAGTCTACAGGAGACGGTTCACTCTAGTGTAGAGGTATAGTCATTTCAAATAAATGTGAGACCGAGGTAAGATCATGATAAAATCGATAAAAAGAGTTAATTAGAAAAATGGCTTACAGTCTAGACCTAAGACAAAAAGTAGTCGATTATGTGGAAAATGGAGGGAGTACAACGAAAGCTGCCGCCATATTTAAGGTAGGAAGAGCAACAATTTATAGATGCAACCGGTAGGGAATACCTTCGACCAACTCAGGTCAACCACCGTCAACGAAAGCTAGATTGGGAAGCACTCAAAAAAGATGTTGAAAAAAAT